>JAFAWJ010000287.1 GCA_019242065.1 Chloroflexota bacterium | reverse complement strand
TAACGCAACGGTCAGGGGCCCTGCGGCCCCCGCCGCCGTTCGCTGCGCTCACTCCCGCGGCGACCCCCCGCGTACGTGCTGTCCGCGACTGGCAGCTCGGACAGGGCTAGACACGAATGTAGGTGAGACAGCGTCTATCACCGAGTGACACTGCAGGATGTAGGTGAGACACTGTGTATCGCCGAGTGACACTGCAGGATGTGGGTGAGACACTGTTTATCGCCGAGTGACACGCGGCAGCTTTGCGATCGTCTTCAGGTACGGAATTTAGTAGCTCGCGAGCGGTTTTGACTCCACGGATGCCGTCTCCGTCAGGCGCAGGGCGGCTTTGACTTCTTCTTCGATCATCTTCCAGATCGCGTCGGCTAGCTCGAGGAAGCGTGCGGTTCGCTTCACCGCCAGGTCCCGCGGGCGCGGGATATCCACCTCCAGCACCGCCTTGATCTGCCCCGGCCGCGAGGTCATCACCACCACCCGATCCGACAGGTACACCGCCTCGTCGATCTGGTGCGTCACGAACATGACCGTCTTGCGATTCGAGCGCCACACGCGCAGCAGCTCCGCCTGCATGAGCTCGCGCGTCTGCGCATCCAGCGCCGCGAAGGGCTCGTCCATGAGCAGGATGTCCGGGTCGATCGTCAGCGCCCGCGCCAGGTTCGCCCGCTGGCGCATGCCACCCGACAGCTCATGTGGAAAGTGCTGCTCGAAGCCAGCCAGCCCCACCAGCCGCACCAGCTCATCCGCGCGCTGCCGCGACTCGCGCTTGCGCTTGCCCTGGACTTCGAGCCCGAACAGGATGTTGTCGAGCACGGTCCGCCACGGAAACAGCGCGTCCTGCTGAAAGACGAAGCCTCGATCTGGACCTGGCTTGTCGACCGGCTGTCCGTCGACGCGCACCTGCCCATGCGTCGGCCTGACCAGCCCATCGGCGATCCGCAGCAGCGTCGTTTTGCCGCAACCGGAGGCGCCAACGAGCGAGATGAACTCGCCCTTCTCGATGCGCAGCGAGACGTCCCGCAGGGCGGCAAAGCGTCGTCCCCGCTGGGTATAGATCATCGAAATGCCGCTCATCTCGAGCTTGGCGGGTGCCTCAGAGGAGCTCATCGACTCGCCACTGGCTACTTCAGCTCGAACTCTCGCCACGGTGCCAGCCGCCGCTCGACGCGCTGCAAGATGCTCACGGCGAGCACCCCGGTGCCGGCCAGTAAGAACACGCCAACCCACATCGCATCGATCTGGAAGCCCTGGGACGACTTGAAGATCAGGTAGCCGAGCCCGGCGCGCGCACCGATGAACTCGCCGATCACCACGCCGACCAGTCCACGCCCGATCCCCAGACGCAAGCCGGCGATGATGAACGGCAGCGCCGACGGAATCAGCACCTTCGAAAAAATCTGGAGCCTGTTGGCCGAAAACGAGCGCGCGGCATCGATGAAGACCTGGTCGGTCGAGGAGATGCCCGTGGCGGTGTTGATGATGATCGGAAACACTGCCAGCAGAAACACGACCGCCATCTTGGACGCGGCGTCGATGCCGAAGACGAAGATGAACAACGGCGCCAGGGCCACGGTCGGCGTGGCGTACACGGCCGAGACCCATGGGTCGACGACGTCTTTGGCCGTCTTGCTCGTCGCGATAATGATGCCCAGCAGGATGCCGACAACCGCGGCCAGGACAAAGCCGACAAGGAACTCGTTCAGGCTGACCGTGATGTCCCTGGCCAGCTCACCCGACTGCGCCAGCTCCACGAACCTGGCCCAGATGTCGGAGATGGGCGCCAGAATCAGCGGCCACCGCCCGCTGCGTCCGGCGATTTCCCACAGGATCGCCACCAGTGCGAGCGATGCAAGCCCGCGGAGGGTCGAGGCGTGTGTATGCCAGAAGCGCGACGCGGGTGCTTCACGCTGATCGAGATCGAGCTCCAGTCCAACAGCCGGGTTTGCCAACTCCGTCAGTCCTCCAGGTCGTCCAGCCGCCGTATCTCGATTACGTGTTGAGGGTCCTGGTTACCAGACTCGCGTCAACATATTTCATGGGGTCGGATGGCACGTTGTCGATGCCCGCCTTGCGCAGATTGTCGGCGAACTGCTGCAGCATGGTCTGGTTCATCATCAGGTTTTGCGGGACCGACAGGCTCTCCACGTGCAGCTTGTACACCTGCATGGCGCCCGCGTCCGTGCCGCCCATGGTCTTTTTGGTGATCGCCAGCAGCTCGTCCTTGTTGGCTGGATCGTAGATCCACTTGGTAATCGCCGCCCAGGCGCGCAAGAAGTTGGCGGCCGCGTCGGTCTGGTACCAGTTCTTGTTGGCCATCATGATGATCGAGTGCACGCCTTTGAGCGACGCGTAATTGTCGGCGGTGTCGATTTCGGGAAAGCCCGCGTCACGCAGCAGGGAGGCCTGGGGCTCGAGGTTCGCACACCCGTCAATCGAGCGGGCTTGCATGGCCGCGGTACGGTCTGAAACCGTGCCCGCCTGGACCAGGGTGTAGTCGTTGGCGCCCAGCCCATTTTCGGTGCCCATGATCTTGACGGCTGTGGTGTCGGCGCCGCCGACCAGTGCCGAGACCCCCAGCGTCTTTCCTTTCAGGCTGGCGACGTTCTGCAGCTCCGGCTGAGCAACCATGACGTACGGCGTACCGTTGGCAACTGGCCACAGTTGTTTGATGTCGGGGGCCTTGTCCAGGGCGGGCCAGCTGGAGTCGGGTGTCGCCGCGGCGACGGTGACCGAGTTGCCGACGAGCGCGTTGACGGCATTCGGCGAGTTGGTGGTCTGAAGCAGGTCGAACTCGATGCCGAAAGGCTGGCCCAGCTCAGGCTTTTCGCCGCCGACGGTGGCGACGAAATGCAGGCCATTTGGGCTCGCGTACGCATACGTGACCTTCGCGAGGCTCGTCGCCTGCGCGGGCGCCGTCTGATTGGCTGCTGGCTGAGTGGCCGAGGTTGTCGAGCACGCGGCCAGAAGCGGCAGGCCGATACCCACGCCGACGGCCAGTCTGAGGAACGCCCGACGATCGTAGTACACCACCATAGTTGCGAGCTTCCAGCCTACCTCAAGCCGATGCGACAGTCTTCGGCAAGTCTATTAGTGGTAATCGCGGGGGGTCGCCGCTGGGCAAGGTGGCGCATGCGCCACCTTGGGGAGTGCGCGCATGCGCGGGCTCCCACCTCCTAATATTGCGACGTGCAGTCGATGCCGTTCGGCAAATACCAGCCTTGCCTGCCACTTCAGCTCACGGACCGCACCTGGCCGGACACACGCATCCAGCGCGCGCCGCAGTGGTGCAGCGTCGACCTCCGCGATGGCAACCAGGCCCTCATCGACCCCATGGACCCCGAGCGTAAGCGCCGCTTCTGGGACGTCCTCCTACGCGTCGGCTTCAAAGAGATCGAAGTCGGCTTCCCCTCTGCTTCCCAGCCCGACTACGACTTCATCCGTCAGCTGATCGAAGAGGACTTGATCCCCGAGGGCGTCACTATCCAGGTCCTGACCCAGTGCCGCCAGGAGCTGGTCGAGCGCACCTTCGAGAGCCTGCAGGGCGCCCCGCGGGCCATCGTCCACTTCTACAACTCGACCTCCGAGCTCCAGCGCCGCGTCGTGTTCGGCCAGGGCAAGCCAGGCATCGTCAAGATCGCTACCGACGCCGCGCGCTGGTGCAAAGCCCTCGAACACACCCTGCCGAAGACCGACATCCGCTACGAATACTCGCCCGAAAGCTTCACCGGCACCGAGCCAGACTTCGCCCTGGAAATCTGCGAAGCGGTCATGGACGTGATTCAGCCCACGCCAGACCGCAAGCTGATCCTGAACCTGCCCGCCACGGTCGAGATGTACACGCCCAACGTATACGGCGACGTCATCGAGTGGTTCCACCGCCGCGTCAAGAACCGCGACACGATCACCCTGAGCCTGCACCCACACAACGACCGCGGCTGCGCCGTCGCGGCCGCCGAGTTCGGGGTGATGGGTGGCGCCGACCGCATCGAGGGCACCCTGTTCGGCAACGGCGAGCGCACCGGCAACGTGGACGTGATCACGCTGGCGATGAACCTGTTCAGCCAGGGCATCGACCCGTGTCTGGACGTTTCCGACATCGACGAGCTGCGCCGTGTCACCGAGTACTGCAATCGGCTGCCCGTGCACCCGCGCCACCCGTATGTCGGCGACCTGGTGTACACCGCGTTTTCGGGCTCACACCAGGACGCGATCAAAAAAGGCATGGCCGCGCTGCCGCCCGACTACCACACCTGGGAAGTGCCGTATCTGCCGATCGATCCCAAGCACGTGGGGCGCAGCTACGAGGCGATCATCCGCATCAACAGCCAGTCGGGCAAGGGTGGCGTGGCGTACATCATGAGCGCCGAGCACGGACTGGAGCTGCCGCGGCGTTTGCAGATCGAGTTCTCCAAGACGATCCAGACGATCGCCGAGGACTCTGGCACGGAGATTTCGCCCGACGAGCTGTGGAGCGCGTTTCGGTCGGTGTATATGCCCGAGAACCCGGGCATGCAATTGCTCCACCACGAAGTCACCGAAGGCATGGAAGGCGCCGAGCTGACCGCGCACTTGCTGGTCGACGGTGAAACCGTGGAGGTCAGAGGCACGGGCAACGGTCCGATCGCGGCGTTCGTGGATGCCCTCGAACGCTCGCTGGGGGTCTCGGTCGACGTGGTCGACTACGCCGAGCATGCGCTGAGCGCCGGTCACGAAGCCAGCGCGGCGGCCTACGTCGAGCTGACCGACGGCCATCGGGGCGTGCGGTGGGGTGTCGGGATCGACAAGTCGATTTCGTCGGCAGGTCTCAAGGCGGTCGTCAGCGCCGTCAATCATCAAAAGATGACCTCGGCGGCGGAGGCCACGGCCGCGACACCTGCTCTTTGACGCCAGCCTTTTTCCTCGGCACTTTTCCCGTCCCCGGTCGGGTGGCCGACCTGGCGCGCATGACCGAGGCGGACGGCTGGGACGGGCTGGCGCTGACCGACTCCCAGAACCTGGCTGGCGACGTGTTCGCGGGATTGGCCATCGCGGCGCAGTCCACCAGCCGTTTGTTGCTGGCGACCGGCGCCACTAATCCAGCCACGCGACATCCAGCAGTCCTCGCATCGGCTATGGCCACGCTCCAGGTCGAATCTGGCGGCCGCGCGTGGCTGGGCATCGCTCGCGGCGACTCGGCGCTGGCGTACCTCGGCCGCAAACCCATGCCGCTCGGCGAGTTCGAGACGGCGCTCTCGGAGGTCCACGCCTATCTCGGCGGAGAGACGGTCGACCAGAACGGTTTCGCCAGTCGGATCGAGTGGCTGTCGCGAACGGGGATGCCGGCGGTTCCCATATCGGTCGCCGCCACCGGTCCGCGCGTGATCGAAATCGCCGCCCACGTGGCCGACGCGATCACGTTTTCGGTCGGTGCGGACCCTGCCCGTCTCGAGCCGGCGATTGCCCTGGCGCGCAAGACCCGCGTGGCGCACGGACTCGCGCCGTTGCGCCTGGGCGCCTACGTCAACGCGGTGGCCCATCCAGATATCGCCACGGCCCGCCAGATGGTCCGTGGGCGCATGGGCGTCTACGCCCGCTTTTCGACCATGTCGCGGTCGGTGATGGACGCGCTGCCCGACGCGGATCGCAAAGTGGCCGAAGACCTGGTCAGCAGCTATGACCTGCAGGCGCACGCCGCCAGCGGTGCCCGCCACGAAGCCGCGCTGGACGACGACTTCGTCGACCGCTTCGGGGTCGTCGGGCCGTCGGAGCATGTGGCCGAGCGGCTGATAGAACTGGTCCAGTTGGGGCTCGACCACGTGGTCATCGTCGGGCACAGTCGCAACACACCCCGCGAGGTCTTCGCGGAATCCAGCCGGCGGTTCGGTCAGGAGGTCCTGCCCATGGTGAGACGTGCAGTTTCGTAAGCTCGGAGCCTCCGGGCTCCAGGTGTCGGTCATTGGTCTCGGGTGCAACCCGTTCGGCAACGAGGTCGACGTGGCGACGGCGCGCGCCATCGTCGATCGGGCCATCGATGTGGGCGTGACCTATTTCGATTCGGCCGACTCGTATTACGAGGGACGGTCAGAGGAATACCTGGGTCACGCGTTGCAAGGCCGTCGGCAGCAGGTCATCGTCGCCACCAAGTTCGGCAACCGCGTCGGCAGCGGGCCGAACGATGTTGGGGCTTCGCGCCACCACATCATCGCCAGTTGCGAAGCCAGCCTGCGGCGACTGCAGACGGACTACATCGACGTTTACCAGGTGCATTCGCCGGATCGCTCGACGTCGACCGACGAAACGCTGGAGGCGTTGAACGCGCTGCTGCGCCAGGGCAAGGTGCGGTATATCGGCTGCTCGAACTACTTCGAATGGGAAGTGGTCGAGTCGCTGTGGGCGGCGCGGCTGCATGGCTGGCAGGGGTTTGTGACCTGTCAGGACCACTACAACTTGCTGTATCGCGACATCGAGAAGCGATTCGTGCCGATGGTGCTCAAGTACGGTCTGGGCCTGATTCCGTACTTGCCGCTGGCGGGCGCGCTGCTGAGCGGCAGCTATCAGCGCGGCGTGCCGCCGGCGGCCGGCTCCCGCGGCGCGATCCGCCCGACGTTCCGGTTCTGGGATTCGGAGCGCAACTGGCGGGTGCAGGAAGCCCTCGTGGCCTTCTGTGCCGAGCGCAACTGGTCGCTGCCGAGGGTGGCGATCGCCTGGCTCTTGAGCCACAGCTACGTGCCCACCGTCATCGCCGGGTCCGACCGTCCCGAGCACGTAGAACACAACGTCGGAGCTCTCGAGATAAAACTCTCGTCCGACGATCTCGAAGAACTTGACCGCCTGACGCTGGTCGACGAAGACCGCACCGTCGCGCCCGTGATTCGTGGTAGACCCGCCTAAATCAGTGTGGGACCTTCGGGGTGGACCAGCGCCGCGCCGATAGTCGCGTAGGAGAAAACGCCCACGGCGGCGTGCTGCGTCGCCACGTGGATGTCGCGAAAGCAGCGCTCTAGCGGGCTGCTGGTATACACCGGCGAGGCGCCCGCGGCGGCCCACACCAGGTCCACCGCCTGCGACGCGCTCTGCACCGCGTGCGTCATCGCCAGCCGCAGCAGCGCCCGATGCCGCGCTTCGACTGGCCGATCGGCGCACAGCAGGTCCCACACTTCGGCGGTGACGTCCCACATAAACGCGCGTGCCGCGTGCACCAGCGCCTCGGCCTGCGCCAGGTTGTGCTGGAATTGGGGCAGCTCGCGCAACACACCCGTACTGCGCGTCGGCTGCTTGTGTTCCGCCAGCTCGACCAGACCATCCAGCGCCGCGCGTGCAATCCCGAGCGCGTGCGCGGCGTGGGTAATCACCATGAAGCGCACCGGGTAGAGCGGCCCAGGCTGCCGGGGCAAATCGGTCCACCACAGGCTGTACTCGTCGGGGACGAAGATGTCCGAGACCGCCACGTCGTGGCTGCCGCTGGCCCGCAAACCCGTGGCCGACCACGTGTCGACGATGGTGGCCTCGGCATGCGGAAACAGGACGATGCGCAGGCGAGGCGTGCCGTCGGCATTGAAGCACTGATGCTCGCCGTCCCAGACCACCGCGCAGCCACCCAGCCAGGTGGCGTGCTCGCAGCCGCTGACGAACGGCCAGCGGCCCGTCACTCGATAGCCGCCGGGCGCGCGCACGGCGCGGGCGGTCGCGGCGCCCAGGTTGCCGCACAGTGAGGCCATCGGATCTTCGAACATGGCGCGCGCGACGTCGGTTTCGACATAGCCCGTCAGGAACCCGGCGCCCGAGCCGATCATCGCCAGCCAGCCGGCGGAGCCGTCCATGCGCGAGATGCACTCCACCACGTTGAGCGCAGTCGCCGGATCCAGCTCGTCGCCTCCCGCGGCGCGCGGCACCATCTGGCGGAAGATGCGCGCACGCGCCATGGCCGTGATCACTTCGGGCGGGAAGCGGCGCGTCTGGTCCGCCTGGTCCGCGGTGGCCCGGACCAGCGGCGCCAGCTCAGCGGCGGCCAGGAGCGGATCAAACGCTGGGGCGGGGCTCGTCGTAATGATCGTGTGATGATAGGCGCCCGTCTTCTCGCGTGATACGCTCGCGCCGACTGGCATGTCGCCCAGCGAGCCGACACCCGACAACATTCGGATGGCCTACCAGGAGCTGTGCAAGAGCTACCAGTCCATCGTGGACTTTCGCGCCAAACTGCTTGGGTTTCTCCCGCTTGCCTCCGGCGCCAGCCTGTTTGCGGTCCTCGGTAACGGCACCAATCCCGTGCCGTACTACGCCTCGGTGGCAGGTCTGTTCGGGTTCGCGATTACACTCGGCCTGTTCTTCTACGAGCTGCGCGGACTGCAGCGCGCGGCGGCCTTCGAACGGACGGGCCGCCAACTGGAGTCCGAGCTCGGCCTGGCCAACGGCCAGTTCGGAGTGCAGCCGGCGCCACAGCTGCACGGCTTCGTCGACGCGCGCGGCGCCGCCTGGGTGATCTACCCGAGCGTGCTGGCCGCCTGGGGTTACCTGGTGGGTCTGCAACACCTGGGTGTGTGGGGCTCGGCGATCCTGGGGATCGTGGTCGCCATCGGCGTGGGCGCGTGGTTCGCGCGGAGGATGAAGGCCGTCGAGGCGTCGCACGCCGCGCAGGTCGCGCCTGCCATGGGCTAAAAGTCGCCAGGGTTTAGACTGGCGGTATGGCCACTACCGTCGCGTTCGAGGTTGACGTCAAGGACGTCGAGTATCAGCAGCTTGACGGCGCGCCGTGGCTGGCGCGCGTGTACCGACCTCTTGGCGTTGGACCCTTTCCCACCATCGTCGACGTGCACGGTGGCGCGTGGAACAACGGCGACCGCACCAACGACGCACAGCTCGACCAGGCGCTCGCCTCACGCGGCATCCTGACCGTGGCGATCGACTTCCGTCAGCCGCCGCAGGCCGGCTACCCGGCGTCCGTGCAGGACATGAACCTGGCCATCCGCTGGACCAAAGTGCACGCGGCCGAATACGGCGGCGTGAACAAAGTCGGAGCGCTTGGCGTTTCGAGCGGGGGACACCTGGTGCTGCTGGGTGGGATTCGTCCGCGTGACCCGCGCTACGCGGCGCTGCCGCTGGCCGGACATCCGGACGTCGATGCGAGCCTGGCGTACGTCGTCGCCTGCTGGCCGGTGTCAGATCCGCTGTACCGCTACAAGAAGGCGCAGGCCGCTGGCAACGACAACGTCGTCAAGTCACACGACAACTACTGGGGTACCGAAGCGGCGATGGAGGAAGGCAATCCACCGCTGATCCTGGAGCGTGGCGAGCCAGTCGAACTGCCGCCGACGCTGGTGATCCAGCGCAAGGTCGACTCGGCGCATCCGCTCGAAATGCAGGAGCGCTTGGTGGAGTGGTACCGCAAGCGCGGCGGGCAGATCGAGATGCCGCTGTTCGACACGATTCCCACGCCGTTCAAGATCAGCGACGACGCTCCCGAGACTGCGAAGGTCGTTGAGACGATCGCGGACTTCATCACCGAACACGCGAAGTAACACGGTTACGTCCTCGCGTGTGAACTGAGGAGGTTCGTGTGCGTGTGTTGCCAGGTGGGCGCCGACCGCCGCCTGGCAGCACATGTCTGGCTGGCCTACCAGAGTCGAGAAGTGGCCCGGCGGGCGCCTTCGGCCAGACTCTCCAGCTTGGCCCAGGCGATGGTCGGATGCACGCGCGGTCGTGAGCGAGCGCTGGTGCCAAAGCCGCAGTCGGTGCCCGCGATCACGTTGTGCTTGCCCACGACGCCCGCGTAGCGCACGATCCGCTCGGCCACCAGGTCGGGATGCTCGACGAAATTGGTGACGGTGTCGATCACGCCGGGGATGAGCAGCATGCCATCGCGCAGCGGATGCGCTTCGAACACCTTCCACTCGTGGCCGTGACGCGGATTGGCGCCTTCGACATAGATAGCCGCGGCGTGCGCCGCGTACAGCAGATCGACGATCGCCTCGAGCGGCACGTCGCGCACGTGCGGCCATTCGCCGTTGCCCCAGCACACGTGGAGGCGAACGCGGTCTTCGGGGATGCCCTCCAGGGCGACGTTGATGGCCTCGACGTGCTCTTTGACGACGGCCCGATAGTCGTCCATGGACTTGTCGGCGAACTGGCCGCGATTCCAGCCCATGGCCAGGCCGGGATCGTCGATCTGCAGCACCAGGCCGGCGGCAACGATGGCGCGGTACTCGTTTGCCGAGCGCGCGCGCGGCGGCGAGCACGTACTCGCGATCCGACGGGTAGTAGTCGTTTTGAAAGTTCAGCCAGATCTGCCCGGGCGAGACCGCGGGCATGAACCCTTCAGTGGCCGGAGTCGACGCCAGGGCGGCCTTGAACGTCGCGATGTCGCGGTCGATGAACTCGGGTCCGCGCCAGTTGATTGGCCCATTGCAGGTGGGAAAGGTCAGGCCGCGGCCCGGACCCGCCGTGTTCTCGGCATAAAAGTCCGGAAACATTCCCCGTTCGACCTGACCCGTCATCGACCGCTGCTCGCCGTCGAAGCCTGTCAGTCGCTCGGTGGCGTATGCCGAAAAGCCAGTGCGACCCATCTCGCCGTCGCTTGGCACGTCGATGCCGATCTCGACCTGGCGGCTGACGGCCTCGCGCACCGCGGTGTCGATCCGCTCGGCGGCGCCCGGCTGCGCCAGCACCTCCCGCTGATCGCGACCCTCGACCAGGTCCAGGATGTCTTGCGGGCGCGGCAGACTGCCCGCGTGCGTGGTCAGGATGCGCTCGTCACTGCGTTTCACAGTGGACTCCACGCCGTGCGCTGACAGGCGCGGATGGCGGCGACGCAGCCATCCAGGTCGCCCGAGCGCACGCTGATCAGCCGCACCATGGCTTCCTCGAGGCCTCGTGATAGGCGTTGCATGGCTTCGGGTGCGCCTGCCGCGCGACCAAAGTAGCCCACCTGCCCCATCAGGTCGGTCGGTACCAGGTCCACCAGGTCGGCCACTTTTGCGCCAGCGTCGCGGCGCGCCTCCAGCTCAGTCAGGACCTCTTCGAAGCCCATGCGTCCAAAATGACCGCGGTACCCGGCGGTCTTCGATTGTCCCGGCCGCGCCATCGCGTAGCCCAGCATGTTGGCCGCAAACGTGCGGCGCGCGGCGTCTTCGTCCTCGTCGATACACACGCGGATGTACAGCGCGAACGGCACGTCCTTCTCAGACCGCCCCGCTTTTCGGGCGCCCTCCACCACGTGCGCCCGCATCCAGGCGACCTGGTCGGGCGAGCACCAGTTGGGCGTCACGCCGTCCGCGCA
>JAFAWJ010000224.1 GCA_019242065.1 Chloroflexota bacterium | reverse complement strand
TCTCACGAATTCGCACGCGTCCTGCCGGGCCCACCATCGTCTATGTGACCTTGCAAAAAACGGCCGAAAGAGTTGCCGAGCAATTGTCGCAGGCCGGGCTGCCGGCTCGGGCCTACCACGCGGGCATGGAGGCCCCCACGCGCACGGCGGTACAGGAGTGGTGGATGGCGTCAGAGGCCAGCATCGTCGTCGCCACCATCGCGTTCGGCATGGGCATCGACAAGTCCGACGTCCGCTATGTCTACCACTACAACCTGCCGAAGAGCCTGGAAAGTTACTCGCAGGAGATTGGCCGAGCCGGCCGTGACGGACAGACATCCATCGTCGAGATGTTCGCGTGCGCCGCGGACCTTCCAGTGCTCGAGAACTTCTCGTATGGCGATACTCCAACGGCCAGAGCGCTACGCTCAGTCTTAGAAGAGGTGCTCAATGCAGGTCAAGCGTTCTCCGTCAGCATGGCCGACCTCTCCAGCCGGCATGACGTGCGCCAGCTGGTGCTGCGCACACTTCTCACATATCTTGAACTACTCGGTGTCGTTCGCCAGGGAACACCAAGCTACGCAGCTTACGAGATAAAGCCGCTCGTCGAACTCGACGTGATCCTGGACCGTTTCGACAACGCGCGGCGGTCATTCCTCGCTGACGTGTTTGCGGCTGCAAAGAAGGGCCGTATCTGGTACAGCCTTCGTCCTGGCGAGGTCGCTCTCAATATCGGGTCAGACCGCGATCGCATCGTGCGTGCATTTCAGTACCTCGAGGAACATCAGCTCGTCGAAGTACGAGCGAGTGAGGTACGACTGTCATTCGTGCGTACTGACGATGGACGGCGCGACATTGACGAACTGGTGCCACATTTGGAAGAGCGGTTCCAACGCCGCGAGGCGATGGATATCGCGCGCCTGCAACACGTCGTCAGCCTGGTCGAGCTCGCGAACTGTCAGGTCAACGCGCTGGTCGGTTACTTCGGTGAGCAACGGCACGCGCCGTGCGGGCACTGCACATATTGCGAGACCGGCCAGAACCAGCGTTTGTTGCCAACACTCGTATGGCCGCCCATCGAGACTCTTATCGATCTCGAAACGTTCCGGCGCTTGTGCCGCGGGAATCCCGAGGCCATGGGCGAACCCCGGCAACAGGCGCGCTTTCTGTGTGGTCTGAGTAGCCCAGCCCTGTCGCACGGAAGGTTGTCACGGCATTCGCTCTTTGGTGCACTCGAGGCGATGCGTTTTGGCGACGTGCTTGCGTGGTGCTCGCAAGCTTCACACTGACGTTGGCCCTGGACTCCCTCGCTGCAAAGTCTGACTCTCGGTCCGTCACCAACTGAGCAGCGACCAATCGCGACCGGAGGCTGCCTTGCAGTCGATCCTCCGGAATGGTCCGTCGACGATAGCGTCTAAGAGGGTTTCACTCGAATTGACGCAGCATTTGCCACATTTCGGGCCAAGGTTGGCGTGGAGCCCGGCAGACGAAGATTTGCGGATGTGAGGCCTCTTCGTTTTTGACTCCGTATGGGTTGGTCACCTGGCCGGCCAGGTCGCAGCGCATGAACAGCGCCGCAAGCTCGTTGGCGCCATACCCGACCACGACCACCGCTTGCGGAGGTGGATCGGGGTAGCCCCGGTACCAGTACGAGTCGGCACCGCTGATGGCCGGCGGTAGCCCGAACGCAGGTCCGTACAGGTCCACCGCGCCAGCCTCACCGTAGTTGCCTGCGAGGATGCCTGTCGAATCGGCGGGCAACTGGGCATAAATCGAGGCGACCGTCGCGACCAGGTCTGGCCAACCGACCTCTTCGGCAAAGTTGTCATTCACTTTACTGGCCACGTTCCATACACCAGAACCAATTGGGGCCAGTGGCAAGCTCAACGCCCCGCCAACCGCCCAGGCCAGTGCCAGGCCGACGGCCACGACGGTCTGGCTCAGACGACGCAGGACCTCGCCGCGGGCCGCCAACCAGCGTTCCACCACTACGCTGCCGGCGGCGATGAGGACCGGGTAGGCCGGCCCGAGATAGTAGGACCGCCCTTGCGTCACGAGCAGCAACACGAATGGCACGACGAACAGCCAACCCAGCAAGCGGTGTGGTTTCCCGTCCCGCGAAAACAGGTAGAACCACAGTCCGAGGATCCAGATCGGCATCGTCAGCGGATTGGTGCTGACAAACAGTTGCTCTGGTAGGTATCCGCGGGCGCGGCCGATGGCCACGTCGCGCGCATGAATCGCGCTCAGGAACTCGAGCGAGACAAAACCGTGTTCCAATTGCCAGATCAGGTTGGGCAGCCACAGGAGGAGCGCCAGGCTGACGCCCATCCACGGCCAGCGCTGGCTGAACCAATGCCACTTGCCGGTGATCAAGACACCCGCCGACAGACCGACCAGCAAAACACCGATCGTGTACCGCGTCAACAGGCCGAGGCCGGCGACGACGCCAATAGCCAACCACCAGCGCATGTCGCGCGAGTTGAGAAGACGGAGGCTGCAATAACAGATCAGCACCCACCACAGGTAGTCGAACGCTACGTACTGGAAGAGAGCTCCCTCGGTCAACGAGATTGGCGCGCTCCCGGCCGCCAGCGCCGCCACGACCTGTGCCCAGCGTTTGCCGCCCAGCTCGCTGGCCATCAGCCCGGTGAGCACCATCGCCACGCATTGAGCAACCGCGCTGAGTACTCGCACGCCTACGAGCGAGGGTCCGAACAGACTGAGCTCGACCCGTGCCAGAAACGGCGTCAGCGGCGGATAAGCCACATAGCCCCACGCGAGTGCCCGCGCGTCGTCCAACGTCGCGAGTTCGTCGCGATGGAACCCGTACTGGTTATCGATGAGGAGGTACAGCGCCAGCCGTGCCAGCGCCAGCAACACCAGGACGCGCCCGCCGCTCGACATGCTTCTGCCACATACCTTATGCGAGCACGCACGCCGCGGAAGTACGCTGTTGGGCCGTAGCCCTGCTGCTGTCGCTCGGCCAAAGGCGCGGGAAACCAACGCGCAAGAGCCATACGCGCCGGCGATCCGATTGGCTCGCAAGGGCAGGCACACTCGGTGTTCCGCCGGCTCGATACGGAAGTGGAGTGAGACGCGTTTCGCGCGAGTCTGCCAGCGGATGCGGACATGCGTGGGGTGAACGACCTGATTGCACGCGGGTGCTCGGCGAGTTGGATCGCGGCGCATCTGCTAACGCCGACGCCGGCAGTGCGTACCTGATGCAGGGAAGATGGCCAGCACACCGACCAGCATCTGCGTCTGGTCGAAGTCACTATTCCGCCGCGCGCCGACGGACCTCCGCAACACATCCACCGCGCGCACGACGAAACGTTCTTCGTGATTGCCGGCACACCGACCTTCACGTGCGGCGGCGAGACCATTACCGCGCAACCCGGCACGCTCGTCACGGCGCCCCCGGGCACCCCCCACAGCTTTGCCAATCCCGGCGAGCAGACGGTGCTCATGTTGTGCACGGTCACGCCCGACCTGTACATCAATTACTTCAGAGATCCGGCAGCGCTACACTCAGGACCCACGGGCCTCGACCCTCGTGAAGTGGCGGCAGTAATGGCGCGTTACGCCACCGAGGTGGTTCGCCCCGGCTGAAACCCTCGCGGACGCGGCGTCGCGCCGACTGGAATTCCGCTTCCACTACGCGGAGACCATCAGCTAGCCCAGGGCTCCTCGAGTGGACCGCGCCGATAGTTCAATCCCAC
>JAFAWJ010000067.1 GCA_019242065.1 Chloroflexota bacterium | reverse complement strand
CGGGCAAGCCCGTTCAGGCCGTGCCGACGATACGCCTGTAACCAGCGATGCAGCGTCCGAGGCCCGACATGGTGCTCGCGCGCAAGCAGGGCGAGTGGCGCGCTGCAGAAGCTAGTGCCGCTGTAGGACATACCGCTTGGCTCCCGGCACCACCCGCCCTGCCTTCGAGCCTGGCCGGTGCAGAGCGCAGTAGCCGCGATCATCTTCTTGGCGACCCACGGAAATTGTGTTTTAGCTGTCTGTCGAGAACTTACCCGGTTCTGACACATGCCAATCGGGTTCCTCACTGAAGTTGAACCCGATCGCTCGAATCCCGGGAATGAGCAAAGTTTGGCGAAAGAGCGCAGAATGCTCGCGTAGGCTGGCGATGAGACGAGAGGAGTGAGACCATGGACTTTGGCGTGCTGATGTTCCCGACCGACTTCAGTATCGGTGTCGTTGATCTGGCGCGAGCCACCGAGGATCTCGGCTTCGAATCGCTGTGGCTACCAGAACACACGCACATCCCGGCGGAGCGCAAGACACCGTACCCGGGCGGCACGGAACTGCCCCTCGAATACTCCCACTCGCTTGATCCGTTCATAAGTCTGGCCGCGGCCGCCGTGGTCACCACAACCCTCAAGCTGGGCACGGGTGTGTGTCTGGTGATCGAACACGATCCGATCGTGCTCGCCAAAGAGGTTGCCACCGTAGACTACTTGTCCAACGGCAGGTTCGTCTTCGGCATCGGCGCGGGTTGGAATCGTGAGGAGATGGCCAATCACGGCACCGATCCAACGCGGCGCTTCGCGGTCATGCGCGAGCGCACGCTGGCGATGCGCGAGATCTGGACTCAGGACGAAGCCAGCTTCCACGGCAAGTTCGTCAACTTCGATCGGATCTGGCAGTGGCCAAAGCCCGTGCAGCGGCCCCATCCGCCGATCCTGGTGGGCGGCAACGGTGTCCGGACGCTCGAGCGCGTCGTGGAGTACGGCGACGAATGGGGCCCAATTATCGGCCGTGGCGACACCGACCTGGTCGAACGCATGGCCGAGCTCCAGCAGCTCGCGGCCGCGGCCGGCCGCAAACCGATTCCCGTGACAATCTTCTCGCTGAACTCACATGACCCCAGGCTCGTCGAGCGCTTTTTCAACGCGGGCGCGAGTCGCTATATTTTCGGCCTACCACCCAGGCGGAGCGAGGAGCTGATGCCCATTCTCGAGCGCTGCGCGGAGACGGCGCGGAGATTCTCAGGTGTACGCACACTAGGATAGACGAGTTTGCGAAAAGCCGTAGCCCTCCGGAAATGTGTCGAACGGGCGACAACGAACTGCCATTTCGGGGAAGCCGTATGCTGCTTTCCGACGACCTGACTGGCAGTGGTGAAGTCTGGTTGGCGGAGGCGAGCACAACCGTTCCTTCTTATCAGTCGCATCCTTCGCCGCCACCGCCCGAGCGTTTTGCACTCACTCAGAGCCGGATCAGGCTCACTACTCCAATAGTTTCGTCTGCGGATCCGCGTCGGTGCTAACCGATTGGTTTGCGCCCAACATGCCCGCGCTTCGAAACTGCGGGTCAATTGCGCTGTATACTCCAGACCGGACTAGCCGTCTGGCGAGAGACTACGGTAGTCGCTCACCCCGCCCCCTTCACGACGCGATACTGGCGGTCTTCGTCTCGTGGTTAGCACGGTGACTTCCGGGGCGTATCGAGCAGGTCCGCTGGGTGCGCTGCCGCCGTCTCGTACTGCGCTGTCGCCAGTCCGCATCGGCATCTCGGGCGAGCTCCACAGACCCTGCGGCCTGAACTGGTACGTAAGCGACTGGGCCATCTCGATCGCGGTCGACGTTCAAGCACGGGCCGTCGCCGCATCCAACCGTCGATAGGTGGTATGGTTCGCGCGCTGAGGTCAGGGCGGGGATAGAAGCGAAGTGGAGCAGCATGAGTCCTGGGGCACGCCCGCCAATCCCTCGCCACGAATCCATGTGCACACGCTGGGTACATTCGCCCTCACCGTCGGCGAGGTGGTGCTCCCCAACAGCATATGGCGTCGACGTAAAGCAATTCAGTTGTTCAAGTGGCTGTTAACGCAACCAGGTCGTCGCCTCCTCAAGGACCAGGCAGTCGACTGGCTGTGGCCTGACTCACAAGCGCCGGCGGCTTTCACGAACCTGCGCACTGCCGCACATGCGATCCGACGAGCTCTCAGGTGGCCTGGGGACAGGGGCGCCCCAGATCTCATCTGGTTTGATGCGGAGACGATGTATGCGCTTGGACAAAGCGTTATTTGGGTCGATGCAGACGAGTTCGAACTGGCTGCCAGCGTAGCGTTGGGCACCGGCGAGTTTGAGGCGCTCCGTACAGCGACTGCGCTGTACGGTGGCGCGTATTTGCCCGACGATATCTATGAGGATTGGTCGGGCGCTCGCCGCGAGCGTCTTCGAAGGCTCTGGTTCGATGTTGAGCTGAAAGTCGCAAAGCTGTACGAGCAAGTGGGACAATTGGAGGAGGCAGCGCGCGAGCTTCAACGACTTGCTGAGTTCGACCCAGGTGACGAGCGAATTGCTGCGATGCTCATGCGGCTCCACATGCGGCAAGGGCGGCGCTCTGACGCTCTGCGTGTTTTTCATAATACCGCCCGCGACTTGCGCCAGGAGTTAGACGTCGCCCCCTCACAGGCATTGGTGCATCTACATCACCAAGCGCAAGTGGAGGAGCTGCTCGTCACCATTGAGAGCTCCGAGCGCCCGTCACTGCCTCTTCCTGTACCGCTCACCAGCTTTATAGGGCGGGAGCGTGAGATGGCGGCGATCAGAGACCGTCTAGAAACCGCACGCCTTGTGACGCTGGTTGGGCCCGGTGGCGTGGGGAAGACACGCCTGGCGATCGAAGCGGCACGGTCACAACGTGGGGCCGTATTCGTGGATCTGAGCTCCCTTGCCGACCCACAACTGATGACGACGGCGGTTGCCGCGGCACTCGGAATTCGCGAACAGCCCGACATGCCGTTGCTGGATCTGGTGAGTCTGAACTTGTCGTCACGTCGGGTCTTGCTGCTCCTCGACAATTGCGAACATCTGGTGCAGGCCTGCGCCATGCTCACGCAGCATCTACTGCGTAAGTGTCCACACCTTCAGATCCTGGCGACCAGTCGGGAACGGCTCGATGTGCCCGGCGAGCACCTCCAGCCGGTCCAACCGTTGACGCTTCCAGACCTCTTCACGAATTCCACTAACTGCGAGGCTGTGCGTCTGTTCGTCGATCGGGCACGGTTGGTGCAAGCCGAGTTTCAGTTGTCGGACGAGAACTCGAGTGCAGTACTCGAGATTTGTCGCCAACTCGACGGCATTCCGTTGGCGATCGAGTTGGCCGCTGCGCGGTTACGAGCGCTGGGGTTGAATGAGTTGGTTGAACGGCTTAGCCAGCGGCTATGCCTGCTAACCGGCGGAAGTCGGACGCTCCCTGAGCGCCAGCAGACTCTGCGTGCGACGATCGATTGGAGCTATGCGCTCCTCGACCCTTCCGAGCGACAACTATTCGAACGGCTCTCGGTCTTCCATGGCGGGTGGACCCTGGAAGCTGCCGAAGGGGTCGCAGGCGATGAACGGGAGAAAGCCAGCACTCTGGACCTGCTGACGCGGCTGGTGGATCAGTCTATGGTGGACGTGGACTCCAAAACTGGCGGTGTCGCCACACGCTATCGGTTGTTGGACACGATTCGCCAGTATGGTGACGAATACCTCGAGAGGCGGGGGGAGGCCGAGACTGCGCGGGGGCGACATGCTAAGTACTTCCTGCAGTTGGCGGAGCGGGCTGATCGGGAACTGCGTGGGCCCGCCCAGCGACGATGGTTGGAACAACTGAGTCCTGAACAGGACAATCTTCGCGAGGCCCTTTCATGGGCAGTACAGTGCCGCGAGCGAACCCTGGGGCTGCGTCTATGCAACGTTTTGTGGCGCTTCTGGATGATTCGCGGGCATTTTACCGAAGGCCGCCGCTGGTTTGAATTGCTCCTCGGCTCTCCACAAGACGCGGACATCTCCATATCAGTCCGTGCCGCGGCCCTTTGCGGATTGGGTCAACTCGCGTTCGCTCAAGCAAGCCTGGACACTGCGCAAGCGTCTTTTGCCGCGAGCCTGAAAATGTATCGACGAGTCGGAGACTCGCAGGGCATCCCGGTCGCGCTCAGCGGTCTCGGCCGCATCGCCCAGGCGCGTGGCCACTATCTGCGAGCAAGCGGCTACTATGAGCGCAGTTTGGCCCTGTACCGTCAGTCTGGAGACACGGCCGGTCTAGCTGCCTGTCTGGATGATCTGGGTGAGGTGGCGCGGCACCGTGGAGATTATCAGCGCGCAGAGGCATGCGACCAGGAAGCCCTGCTACTGCAGCGGGAAGTCGGCGACGAATGGGGCGTGGCATTCACGCTTAATGAGCTCGCCAACGTCGCCCGGCACCGGGGTCAGTACGAGCGCGGGCAGTTGTTCGCAACAGAGGCGCTTGATTTGCAGCGCGATCTCGGTGATCTTCGTGGCGCAGCCATCTCGTTGAACAACCTGGGAATTATGGCTCAGGCCCGAGGTCAGCACCAGGACGCAGAGCGTCTGTACGAAGAGGCCCTCAGACTATTTGATCAAACAGGTGATAAGCGCGGCGTTTCCATTGTCCTACCGGGTCTGTCGACTATCGCCGCTGCGCACGGCCGCCTCGAACAGGCGCGCGCACTGGCGGAACGGGCGTTGCAGCTCCACCGGGAGCAGGGCGAAGAGCGAGCCATCGCCCAACGCCTGGATGGTCTTGGCAGAATAGCCCGTCTGACAGGGGATCTGGCGAGTGCCCAGCAGTTGCACCGTGAGAGTCTGGATCTGTTCGTGCGAATTGGCGACCAGCGCGGGATCGCAATGGCCCTCGACGGACTTGCGACGCTTGCCGCCTCGAATGCCCAGCGACGACATGCTGCGGAGCTATTCGGCGCCAGCAGCGCACTGTACGAGGCGATCCACGCAGCTCCGGATTTCGGCGCATACGTGGATCCCCGAACACGGGACGAGCTGCTCGCGCAGTTGCGTGCGTCCCTCGGCGAGGAGATGTTTGCCCGAGCGTGGGCCCACGGGCGGGCGATCTCAATGGATCGTGCCGTGGCGGAGGCGTTCTCCGGCGAGCCGATTCCGCAGAAGGTCTCTGCGCCACGCCCGTCGCGGTCGCGGCGCCAGCGCGGCGAACACTTGACGGCGCGAGAATGGGACGTGGTGCGACTGGTCGCCCAAGGACGGACGAACCGAGAAATTGGGCAGGCGCTGGTGATTAGCTCGGGCACGGCACGCACGCACATCGAGCACGTCTTGGGGAAATTGGGGATGCGCTCCCGTGCGGAGATCGCCGCGTGGGTCGCGGAGCGCATGAGTCTCGCATCTGGAGAGCAGCTGACTTCATAGCAGAGCCGCGCGGAAGCATTTCGCATACATCTGTCATCCGACAGATGTGCTCGCGGTGAGGATGCCCGACACTTGCTGCTGCAATGACACAAACAGGCGCACCGATGCCCTTGCGACTGTATTTCATCCGACACGGGGAGAGCGAGGCGAACCAACTGCACGTCTTCTCCAACCGAGATTTGCCGCACGGCCTGACCCACACTGGTCGCGCTCAAATGGAGGGGCTGGCAGGAGGTATGAGAGGCATTGCATTTGCGGCAATGTTTGCGAGTCCTGTCCTTCGGGCGCGCCAATCCGCGAAGATTCTCAGCACACAGCTACTTCTGGACTACACAACGACGCAGGCCTTGGCCGAATTCGATATGGGCGTTCTGGAAGGCATGTCGGACGCTGCGAGTTGGCGCCAGTATGAAGCACTGCTTGATGCATGGTTGATACGGCGAGAGTGGCACGCACGGATTGAAGGTGGCGAAAGTTTCGATGACGTTCGCTCCCGTTTCATGCCGTTTATCGACTCGTTGCGCCGGAAAACACCGCGAGGTTCGGTGCTCCTGATCGGGCATGGCGCAATGCTCATCTGCATGCTCCCGCAATTACTATCGAACGTCAGTCCAGAGTTCGCGCGCAAGCGAAGCATCGGACACGCCGAAGTCGTAATCGCTGAATCGTGCGACGACCACCTGGTGTGTGTGAGTTGGGGAGGCAGCGTGCCTGCTTAAAGCAGCATCGTGCGGGACTACGTCGCATAAGCCATTTTGTTCGCTCTTCTCTAGCAGGTCGTTGATAAAGGCGGGTCTTCCGGTAGTGATGCTGGCGGAGTAGGGTAGAGGGCGTGCGTGGACGAACGAAGCCTCAGACCAGCATGCTGGCGTTCATTGATCCA
>JAFAWJ010000826.1 GCA_019242065.1 Chloroflexota bacterium | reverse complement strand
GTGCCCGCCGATCAACTGCGCGCCAACATCGATCCAACCAGTAACCAGCCGGTGGTCCTCAAGAGCGCGGTGCCGTCGGCCGTGGCCGAGCAGGTGCAGCAGCTGAGCCTACCCGGCGTCTATCTCGATAAGGAGCCCGTCCGCCAGTACCCCGAGGGCAGCCTGGCGGCGCAGATCCTGGGCTTCGTCGGCAAAGACTTCAACGGACTCGCCGGACTCGAGCTCAGCTACAACCAGGAGCTGGCCGGCACGCCCGGCGTCATCGACACCCAGAAAGACACGGCTGGCCAGGAGATCACGCCCGGCCGCCGACTCCTGACGCCGCCGACCCAGGGCTCGGACCTGGTGCTGACGCTCGACCGCTACGTCCAACGCGAGGCGGAGCGCCTGCTGAACCAGGCGGTGATCGATAGCAAGGCCAGTGGCGGACTCATTGTCGTCATGACGCCCCAGACGGGCGACATCCTGGCGGCCGCCAACAATCCGACCTACAGCCTGACCGCCGATCAGATCTACGATCCGCAGCAGGCCGGGCTCTACAAGTCCAAAATCGTCACCGACCAGTACGAGCCTGGCTCGACCCTCAAGCCGCTCACGATGTCCGCGGCGATCGACCAGGGCATCGTTACCCCGGATACGACGTTCGAAGACACGGGCATCGCCTCCGTGGGCGGCGCCACCATCCACAACTGGAACGGTCAGGGCAACGGCACCAGCACCATGACCCAGATCCTCATCCACTCCTCGAACGTGGGGATGACCTGGGTGAGCGGCAAGCTCGCCGCCGGCGCCGGTCAGGACACGGAGTACCAGTACTTCCAGCGCTTCGGACTCGGCCAGCCGACCGGTCTGCGGCTGCCAGGCGAGGTATCCGGGACCGTGCGCACCCCGGCGGATCCGGACTGGACGGTCGTCGATCGCGCCACGAATGCGTTCGGACAGGGCATTGCCGTGACACCGGTGCAGCTGCTGCAGGCCATTTCGGTGTTTGCCAACGACGGACAGCTGGTGCGGCCGCGCATCGTGCGCGCCATTCGCGGACCAGACGGAGAGCAGGACATCCCACCTGAGGTCGAACGCCAGGTGGTCTCGCCGTCGACGGCGCACCAGTTGATTCAGATGATGGTGGCGGTCGACGAACAGCCCGACCTGGTTGTGGATCGGGTGACGGGGTACAAGGTCGCGGTCAAGACGGGGACGGCGGACACGCCGACGAATGTGGGTTACAACACGGCGTTGACGATTGGTTCGCTGGTGTCGTTGTTTCCGGCAGACTCGCCGCGGTTTGCGGTGCTCATCAGGTTGGATGGGCCAGAGAAGCTGTACGGCGGACTGGTGGCGGCGCCGGTGCTCAAGGTGCTGGCGCAAGAATTGTTGGCGTACTACCGTGTCCCACCAACTCAGTAAAAGATCTCTCGGGGGATCCGCGAGATGTTGAACCTCGGAGAGATCCTGCTGGCCACGCGTGGGGAATTGCGGGGGGCGTGGCAGCGGACCAGCTTCTCTCGGCTCGTGATCGACTCGCGCGCGGTCATCCCTGGGTGCTTGTTCGTCGCCATCACCGGGCACACGCACGACGGCCACGCCTTCGTCGGCGAAGCGCTCGCCCGCGGCGCGGCGGGGGCCCTCGTCGAGCACGCCGCGGCCGACTCCGACCCCGAGTCAGACACCGACGGTCCGCCGCTCATCGTCGTGCCCTCCACCGTCGACGCCCTCGGGCAGATGGTGCGCTACGCCTTCGACCGCCAGCCGCACCTGGAGGTCGTCGGCATTACAGGCAGCCTCGGCAAGACGACGACCAAAGAGGTCGTCGCGAGTGTGCTCGGCGCGCACCGCCAGGTCTTCAAGACCGAAGGCAACCTCAATTCGGAAATTGGCCTGCCGCTCACCGTGCTCAACGGACTCGAGCCCGAGCACGAGATCGCGGTGCTCGAGATGGCCATGTACCAGGTCGGCGACATTCGCCACCTGGCACGAGTGGCCCGTCCACGGGTGGGTGTGGTGACCGCCGTGCTGCCCGTTCATCTGGAGCGTCTGGGTACCATCGACCGCATCCAGCAGGCCAAACAGGAGCTCGTCGAGGAGCTACCGCCCCACGGTGTCGCCGTGCTCAACGGCGACGATCCCCGCGTCGCTGCCATGGCGATCACAACCCCGGCGCGCGTGGTCCGCTACGGTGTCGGAGACGACGCTGAGGTACGGGCCGAACAGATCGAGAGCCACGGACTGCGCGGGGTGGAGTTCGATCTGCTGCACGCCGGACAGCGCCGACATGTCCACCTGCCCCTGCTTGGCGCGCACAGCGTGCACGCCGCGCTGGCCGCGGCGGCGGTGGCCACCGAGGAGGGCCTGACGCTGACGGACACCGCCGAGGCCCTGCAGCGCCTGTCGCCGACGCTGCGGCTGCTGGTCATCGACGGGGTCAACGGCTCGCGGATCGTCGACGACAGCTACAACGCCAGTCCCGAATCGGTGCTCGCGGCGTTGAATCTGCTGCTCGAACTGCCCGGACAACGCAAGATCGCCGTTCTCGGCGACATGCTGGAGCTGGGGTCGGAATCGGATGACGGGCATCAGCGGGTCGGTATCCGCGCCGCGTCGGTGGTCGATTTGCTGGTGGTCTACGGACCCCAATCGCGGCTGACGGCCGAGGAGGCGCGCCGCGCGGGACTCGGCGACGACCAGGTGGTCGTGGCCGACGACGTGGCGCAGATCGTCGACCTGCTGCGCGCCCAACTTCGCGAGGGAGACGACGTGCTAGTTAAAGGCTCACTGGCGATGGGTATGGCCGAGGTGGTGCGCGGCATCCGCGCGGGAGGCGACGCCTAGACCGTATGGCGGTAGCACTGTCGATGGCCGCCATGGCGTTTCTGATCACGATCGTTCTCGGCTACCCGTACCTCAACTATCTGCGACGCGCGGGCCTGGGCAAAAAGGTGCGCATCGAGGGGCCGAGCACGCACATCGAAAAGACGGGTACGCCGACCATGGGCGGCCTGCTGGTCACCGTCGTCGTGCTCGCGCTCACCACGTGTCTGACGCTGCTGCTCTATCGAGATTCGGGCCGATCCATCCTGCTGCCGATGGGCGTCATGGCTCTGACGACGCTCCTCGGCTGGTACGACGACCGCATGACCCTGGTCGGACGCAAGGGCGACGGCATGCGCGCGCGCACCAAGTTCTTCTTGCTCGGGCTGATCGCCCTGGTCGCGTCGCTGGTGCTCTGGGACCGACCCAACGGCCTGGGGATCGACTTTCTGTACCTGCCGGGTGTCAAAGCGCCGTTCGAGATCGGCTGGATCGTCATTCCGCTGTCCATGCTGGCGGTGATGGGCACCGCGCACGCCGTCAACCTGACGGACGGGCTCGATTCGCTCGCCGGACACACGGCGGCGGTCGCCTACGCGGCTTACGGCATCATCGCCGCCCAGTACGGTCAGATCTACCTGGTCACGTTTTGCTTCACGGTCGCGGGCGCATTGCTGGCCTTCCTGTGGTTCAACGCCCACCCGGCCGAGGTGTTCATGGGCGACTCGGGGTCGCTGGCGCTGGGCGCCACCCTGGCCATCGTGGCGATGATGCTCGGGCAGGTGCTGCTGCTGCTGTTCATCGGCTTCGTGTTCGTCGCCGAGGCACTGTCGGTGATGCTGCAGGTGATCTTCTTCAAGGTGACCGGCGGCCGACGCCTGTTCCGCATGGCGCCGCTCCACCACCACTTCGAGATGATGGGCTGGAGCGAGACGCAGGTCGCGCAGCGCTTCTGGCTCATCAGCATGGTCAGCGGACTGCTGGGAGTCGCGCTTGCCCTCGTCTGAAACGGTGCGAGCGGATCTGGCCGGTCAGCGGGCGCTGGTGATTGGCCTGGCGCGCGAGGGCGTCGACCTGACGCGCTTTCTGACGCGACACGGCGCCAGCGTGACCGTCACCGATACCAAACCACCCGAGGCGCTTCACGAGTCCATTGCGCAACTGGATGGGGCGAGCGTCACGTACCACCTGGGTGGCCACCAGTTGACGGATGTTGACCACACAGATGTGGTCTACGCCTCACCCGGAGTCCCCCCGGACAACGAACTAGTGATCCGCGCGCGAAAACGAGGTATCAGACAGAGTAGCCTCGTCGAGCTGTTCTTCCAGCTGTGCCCGGCGCCCATCCTCGGCATCACGGGCAGCGCCGGCAAGAGCACTACCACCAGTCTGCTGGGCGAGATGTTCGTCGCCGCCGGACGCGAGGTGTTCGTCGGCGGCAACATCGGGCGACCGCTGCTGGGCAAGCTCGAGGCGATGACCGACCACAGTTGGGTGGTGATGGAGCTGTCCAGTTTCCAGCTGGAGCCGCTGCAGATCAGCCCCCAGGTGGCGCTGATCACCAATGTGACGCCCAATCACCTGGATCGACATCCGAGCATGGAGGCCTACTGGGCGGCCAAGGGTCAGATTCTCGCCCACCAGTCTGCGAGCGACTGGGCCGTCCTCAACGCGGACGACGAGTGGTCGCTCCGCTACGCGCCGCGTGGCCACACACTGCACTTCAGTTTGAACCACAAAGTGGACGGCGCGTATCTCGACGACGGCGACCGACAGGTCGTCCTCCTCGAACAACCCATCGTCGACGTGCGCGAGATTCCGCTCCGCGGTCGGCACAACATCGCCAACGTGCTGGCGGGCGTCGCGGCGGCGCACGCGGCGGGCATCGAGCCCGAGGCCATGCGCGCCGGAATCTGTCGTTTCCACGGCGTTGCCCATCGACTGCAGACGGTTGCCGAACGCCGCGGGGTGACCTGGGTCGACGATTCGATCGCCACCGCGCCCGAACGCTCCATCGCTGCCTTGCGCGCGTATCACGAACCGCTGGTGCTCATCGCCGGTGGCCGCGACAAACATCTGCCGATGGACGAGTGGGCGGAACTGATCGTCGATCGCGTACACCACGTGGTGCTGCTCGGAGAAATGAGTGATCTCGTGGCGGAGGCCATGATGCGAGCGAAGCCAACCTACACGGCCATGACACGCGCGGGTTCGATGGACGAGGCGGTCCGTCAGGCCGATCGCGCGGCGAAGGACGGCGACGTAGTGCTGCTGTCACCCGGCGGCACCAGCTACGACATGTATCGCGACTTCGAGGAGCGGGGCCGCGACTTTCGCGCAGCCGTGGAGGCCCTCGCATCGTGACGCCACTGCCGTTGGAAAAACTCGAAGCGCGTCGGCCAGACTACCTGCTACTGGCCAGCACGGTCGCCCTGCTGGTCCTGGGCACGCTGATGGTCTACAGCGCCAGCTTCGTCGTCGCCCACAACGAATTCAACGACGACGCGTACTTTTTGATCCGCCAGATTCTGTGGATCGCGGCCGGGCTCGTCGGTATGTTCATCGCCGCGCGGGTCGACTATCGCCGCTGGCGGGGTCTGTCGTTGCCGATCATGCTCGGCTGCATCCTGATGCTGGTGCTGGTCCTGGTCCCGGGCATCGGCTCCAGCAGCTACGGCGCGGTCCGCTGGATCAAGCTGGGCCCAGTCCAGATTCAGCCCAGCGAGATCGCCAAACTGGCGATGACCCTCTACCTCGCCGACTGGCTGGCCCGCCGCGGGCCGATCGTCGGCCAGTTCCGCAAAGGCCTGCTGCCCTTCGCGATCATCGTCGGCATGGTGGCGCTGCTGGTCGCGGTTCAGCCTGACCTGGGTACGACGGCGATCATCATCGGCGTCTCGGCGTGTCTGTTCTTCGCCGGCGGCGCGAACCTCCTGCACATCGCGCTGGTCGGCTTGGCCGGCGCGGCGGCGGGTGCGGCGCTCCTGGCGCACCTGAGCGGCTATCAACTCGACCGGGTACGGGCCTTCCTCGATCCCTGGAGCGACATTCAGGGCTTTGGCTGGCACACCGCGCAGGGCCTGATCGCGCTCGGCTCG
>JAFAWJ010000666.1 GCA_019242065.1 Chloroflexota bacterium | reverse complement strand
CGGTTGGGTTGATGCTCTGGATATCGTACTTGGGGTCGACGAGTACCAGCCCTATTGGCAGCTGCAGCAGGACCTGGTCGCCGCGACTGGGCGGACTCGGGGTGACCTGGCGCGCGTGTGCTCGGGCCAGTTCACTTTCCACGCCGGGCACGACGAGGCGAGCCGATGGCCCACCGCTGGCCTGCACTGGGGCTGCATCGCGAATGCGCGCCGGCGGGATGAGGACCCGCTCACCCTGGCGACGGAAGATCTTCAGTCGCGCGTCGATGACGCTGAAATATTCTGGCATCGGCGAGCTGCTCTCGGCCTTGCCCAGCACGAGGTAGCCACCTTCGCGTAAGCCGAACGCAAACAACTGCAAGGCACGCCGCTGGAGCTCGGAGGTGAAGTAGATCAGCACGTTGCGGCACAGCACCAGGTCGATTCGCGGAAAGGGCGCGCGTTGCCCGAGGTCGTGTTGGCCGAAGACGACCATACCGCGCACGCTCTTGCGGACCTCATAGGCGGAGTCAATGCGGTTTAGATATCGACCGCGCAGCTCCGAGGAAAGGTTCTTCAATGCGGAATCCGGGTAGATTCCGCGTCTGGCGAAGGCGACGGCCTCGGCATCCACATCCGTTGCAAAAACGCGGACCGTCAGGTCTTCCGTATCCCCGAGCAACTCGGACGCGAGCATCGCCAGCGAGTATGCCTCCTCGCCAGTCGAGCAGCCGGCCGACCACAAGCGCAGCTCGGTGCGCTCCATACGCCGAGCATCCGCAATCAATTCCGGCAACAGCACGTCGTGCAAGTGCGTAAACAGGTTCGTGTCGCGGAAGAAGTCGGTGACATTGATCAGGAAGCTATTGGCCAGGCGGTCGTACTCGTCCGGATGACGCTGCAGATACCGAACGTAGTCTTCGAGCGTCGGGCTGCTGGTGTCGAGCATGCGCCGCTGCAGTCGGCGTCGGATGGTCGGCTCGCGGTAGGCCGAAAAGTCAATGCCACTCCGCGTCCGCACACGCTCGAGCAGCGCGCGGAGGCGCCGGTTGTCGTCGCCCTGCAGCAATCCGTCTGCACCCGTGAGCAGCTCATTCAACAGCGGCCCGATGGTGTCCAGCTCGGCCACGACATCGACTATCGTCGGTGCGAGCGACAGCGGCATGTCAGGGTGGCTGGCCGTCTGGGGATTCTGAATGATCACCGTGCCGCCCAATTCGTTGACGCGCCGCGCGCCGTCGGCCCCATCCGAGCCGAGCCCGGTCAGGATCACCGCGATAAGCTGGTCTTTGAAGATCTCGGCGGCGCTTGCCAGGAGCCGATCGATCGAGGGCTTCGGCCGAGTGCGTCCGGCTTCAGCGCGCAGGGAAACGGCGTGATCGGTGATCTCGACGTGGCGATCGGCGGGAACAACGTAGACGACGCCTGCCTCGAGCGGCTCGGTGTCCGTGACCGTGCGCACCGCGAGCGTCGACCTGCGCGCGAGGATCTCCTGCAGGTGGCTGAGCCGCGTCGGATCGAGGTGCTGGGCGACGACGATCGGTGACGGGAAAGGCGTTGGAAGGGTTGCCACCACCGTGGACAGCGCCTCGATGCCGCCAGCTGAGGCACCGATAACCACCAGTTGTTGGACGAGTTCAGCCACGGGTACGCCTACAGCGTACAGCCTGAGTTCGGTGGACGAGGCCGAACAGTGAGCCTCGACTGATCAGAACGGCGACGTGCGTGTGTGCTCTTTGGCACGTACGACGCGCCTCTCGAGGCGGCCACGAACGTGAGCGACTCAGGCACTGCTTCGCCTCTGTGAACGCGAGTGGCACCCCGGCACGCCGACTGCTACACCCGCCCCACCGCAATGCTCAGGCCGGCTGCATTGGGCGTTGATATTCGACCGTGGCAAACGCCACTTGCATGCATCACATTGGAGAAAGACATGGCATACGAACCACAGCGCACGGGTCCCATCGCGCCGGGCGGTGACGGCGAAGAGCGCACCGTCACCACTCGCCAGCCGCTCGAAACGGCGCCGGTCCGTCGCTATGACGAGACGCGTCCGGTCGCGGGCACAGCCGACCTGCCGCGCACCCTGAACATCGCCCAGGATCGCGTGCGCTGGAGCGCCATTATCGCCGGCTTGCTGACAGCGCTGACCGCGCTGCTCGTGCTCAACCTGTTGGGGTTGGCCATTGGTCTTACGACCGTCAATGCGGCCCAGGCCACCGCCCAGGGTGGAGCACCCGCCGATCTTGGCCGCAACGCGGGCATCTGGGCCGCCATCTCAGGCATTCTCGCTTTCCTCCTCGGTGGCTACGTCGCCGGACGGACGGCAGCGGTCTTCGATCGAGGTTGGGGCGCGCTGAACGGCGCCATGGTCTTTCTGATCGGCGTCCCGATCACGCTCTGGCTGGCTAGCCAGGGTATCGGCGCTGTACTGGGCAGTGTCGGTGGCTTGGCCAGCTCGCTGGCGGCGAACCCGCAGGTCGCCCAGCAGGCGCAGCAAGGAGCAACTCAGGCAGCCGGCCAGGCGCAACAAGCCGCCCAGCAGGCGCAGCAAGCCGCCCAGCAGAACCCGACGGCGGTCGGCGATGCGGCTGCGCGCGTGCGCGACGCCGCCTGGCTCAGTCTGGTGGGTGTCCTGCTTGGCCTGGCCGCGAGTGCTGTGGGTGGTGCGCTGGGCACCCGTCGCGAAGTGCGGTTCGAGCGCGCCAGCGGCCAAGCGGTCGAGCGCTAGCGGGAACGAAAGTGGCCCGACGCAGCTCTGTGAACAGTGAGTTGTTGAAAGAAGGAGTAAGCCTACATGGCGACCAATTACGCTAACCAGGTCACGGATGGTATGGACGTCTACGACGCCAATGGCGACAAGATCGGCAGCGTCAGCGAGGTTTATGACGCGAACCAAACTGGGGGCCGAACCTCCGCCAGCGGCGGCGGCTACCTGCGGGTGCCGACCGGGTTCCTGGGCCTGGGGCGCGAGCACCACATCCCGTTCAGCGCCGTCCGCTCGGTCGAAGGCGATCGCATCAACCTGGGTGTGTCCAAGGAGGACCTCGATAACCTCGGCTACGGCGAAACTCCCACCACTATCGGCGACGGCGACCACGCCGACTACGTGCCCGGCGAGCGCACGACCACGAGCGCAGTGACGTCCACGCCGCCGACGGTTGCGAGTGGAGAAGTTGTGACTGAAGACGCGACGCAGCCCGCTAGCCGCCGGTCCCAGGAGGCACCGGAGAGTCGACGGCTGCAATTGCGCGAGGAGGAGCTGATTCCGCGCAAACGTACGGTGCAGACCGGCGAGGTCCGCCTCCAGACCGACGTGGTCCAGGAGCAGCGCACCGTTGACGTGCCCGTCACCCACGAGGAGGTGTACGTCGAGCGGCACCCGGTCGAGCGGCGCGCGTCGGATCGCCCGATCGGCGATACGGGCGAGACGATCGAAGTGCCCGTGCGCGAAGAAGAGGTGACGGTTGAGAAGCGGGCGGTTGTCTATGAAGAGGTCGAGGTCGGTACACGCACAAGGCAGGAGACCGAGTCGGTCGACGCGACCGTGCGGCGCGAAGAGCTGCGGGTCGAGGACCAGAACAACCTGCTCCAGGGCGCGGGAACACGCTCGACAAGCAACTGGGCATCGGCCATGCCCGGCTACCGCAGCCGTTGGCAACAACAAAACGGCAGGAGCGGCGGCCGCTGGGAGGACGTCGAGCCGTCGTACCAGTACGGCTACGGCCTGCGCGATCAAGCCCAGTATCGCGGCAAGAGCTGGTCAGACATTGAGCCAGATGTGCAGCGCGACTGGACGCGCACCCACCCAGATACCCCGTGGGATCGTGCCAGCCAGGGTGTACGCGACGCCTGGGAGAACGCCACCAACCGCTAGCGGCGCGATTCGATCGGCGCGATCAGGCCAGGAGACGGAGTCCTTCCCCCGCCCGTCTCCTGGCCATCTCCGACGAAACGAACACACCCGGAACATCGGCGGACAGCGCACGGGCGGCGAGACCGTAGCCGAACCTCTGTCCCGAATGTCGGTCAGCGTAAACCGCTACTCGCCGACACACTCCCGGGTGCGGGCAACGCTACCAGCGAAGGACGTTGGTGCCGTGACGTCCTCCCCCACCAAGGCGCGCTAGCGAGCCGCGCCGTCCACTTGCAAGAGCGCGAGCGTTCGCGCCGCGATTGCGACCTCGTCAAGTGGTACGGATTCGTTCGCGGCGTGGGCAAGCGCGGCATCGCCCGGACCATAGTGCAGGCTCGGGATGCCGCCCAGTCCCGCGAGCAGACGCAGATCACTGCCGTACGGTGCACCCCAGACGGCGGGCGGGGGTGCCGAGCCCGAGACACCCGCCAGGTGCGCGGCGCGTACGCGCTCCAGCAACGTGTGGGACGAAGACAGATGGCCCGACGCAAACTGACCGCCCCACCACTCGACTTCCACCGGGTTGTCCCGCAACCAGGGATCGGTCTGGCTGACTTGCGTCATGGCGCTCTCCAGGGCGCGCCGTGCGGCGTGGACCGGCTCGTCGAGCGCCACGCCCAGCCGTCCCTCAGCGACAAGGCTGTCGGGTACCGACGAAGCCCAGTCGCCGCAGCGCAGTGTCCCGATGTTCAGCGCGTAGGGCATGCGCCAGCGACGCATGAGCGGATCAACCTGCTCGTTACGCTGTCGCTCCAGCTCCTGGAGTGCGCGCCACACCGGCCAGAATCGCTCCAGAGCACTCACGCCCTCGGTTCGGCGCGAGGCGTGCGTAGCGCGACCGCGAACGCGGAGCCGAAAGGTCAGGGCCCCGGCGGCGGCGGGCACGAGGTCCAGACCAGTCGGCTCAGGAATCACGCAGGCGTCGGCTCGCCAACCACGGCGCAGAAGGCCGTAGGTGCCCAGTCCTCCATCCTCCTCACCCACGACGCAGGCCAGTAGGACGTCGCCAGGCGGCTGACCTACAGCCCGCCGCACGGCGCGTACCGCCCAGAGCGCCGCGATCAGTCCAGCTTTCATGTCACACGCGCCGCGGCCGTAGAGGCGCCCGCCGCGGATCTCGCCCGAGAACGGGGCACCCGTCCAGGCCGCGGGGACGCCAGGGGGTACCACGTCCACGTGCGCATTCAGCATCAGGCTGGGTCCATCACCGCGGCCGAGGAGACGACCGACCAGTCCCCAGGCCTCGGTGCGCGGGACCTCTACGCCTGGAAAGTCTGGCTCAGCCGCCAGATCGTCGAGCGGCAGGCGCCACAGGTCTGTCTCCAGGCCTTCGGCCTCGAACAGTTTGGCGAGTTGGTGCTGTATCTCGCTCTCCTCGGCCGAGCCGCCCAGGCTCGGTATTCGTACAAGCTGCGCAAGTAGCGCCAGCATGTGCTGCGAGTCCTCGTCGAGGGCGGCGAGCAGCCTGGAGCGGGAGTCGTCCTGCGGGCGGGTCATACCTGGAGGCAGCGTATCGTACGCACTCCGATCTTCAAGAGCTGGCCTGAAGCCGGATGGCCAGGCTGCCGATGCGCGCTGGCTAGCGGCCTGACGGTGTCCCTGCGCGCAACGCGGAGCGGGAGGTCCACCCCCTGGCGGTCCGGCTTGGGCCCTCTAGGCGCAGTTGCAACAGCGACCGCTTTTCCACCTTCCGACTCCACCATGTCCGCGCCGTCGCCCGGCGGGTCACCGGCTTCGCACAAAGCGCTGTGGCGCCAGACACTGACCAGCCGGATCTGTTGCACCGCGCCACACACGTAAGGCCCCGTCAAGCGAGCTGCCGAGATCAGTGGCCTGCGTCACGCCGAACCTGAGCGCGCATCACCCGATCGAGTGGTGGCGCCGCGCACTGCAGCGATTGCTTTTTGATGTGGAATTCGGCGCGGACAAAGCGCGGGTCAACCGCCGCATCCGCCCGGATCTTGGGCGTCGGCAAAAGCCATCGGCCGACGACGACCATGAACACGATGCCGATCACCGCGGCGGGAACGCCGACCAGTGCTGGCTCGAAAATACCGATGGCGTGCATTCGGCGGATTGCTGGGAGCGTTCAGGGCGATCTGCGCGGTGACCAGGCCGGCGATGATCAGGTTGGTGGAGGTGCCGATGACCGTCGACGCGCCGCCGAGCAGCGAGGCGAAGCTCACCGGAAGGTACAGTTTCGAGCCGGGCAGACCAGACGACTGGCTGAGGTCGTCGACGAATCATGGTTACGGCGCCCGTGGCGTACATGCCGGCTGCAACCATGAACAACGCGCCGACGGTGAGCCACGCGTCGATCGTCATGCCGGATCATCCTTGTGCGCGGGCGCCGGTTGCCGCCACGGCCGATGTAGCCGGCGCGGCCTGGGCGGCGCGGCGGGCTACGGCCTGCCTGGCGGCAGCGCCCACCAGCAGACCGATGACCGTCGAGAGCACCATCAGGGCAATCATGTCGGGGTTGGAGGTGCCGATGACCGTGACCAGCAGGATGGCCGTGAGCGGCGCGTTGAGCGCCAGCGCGATCGCCGGTGCCTCGAGACACAGCACCAGGATCGAGCTCGGCACGGTCGGGAACAACAAGCCCAGGGCCAGACCGAGCATGGTGCATGAGAACAGCAGCGGAAAGGTCGGGCCGCCCAGGTAGCCGCTCTTGAAGGACAAGGCCAGCAACAGCGGCTTCGAGATGGCCAGCAGCAGCAGGATGCCCACGCCGTACTGCGCCGGGTTGGCGACGATGGCGTGGATCTGGTCTTCGCCCGAGAACAGCAGCTCGGGGAGGAGCAGGCCGACGACGCTGATCACGACGCCCGCTCCGAGCGCGCGGGCCACCACCCGCTCGCCGAAGATGCGCGGCACGAGGCGGCCGAACAGCTGCATGCTGGCGCCGGTGAAGATGGCCACCACCGCGCCGAGGACGCCGAGCGCGATCGCCCAGACGAAGTAGTCCGCCTCCAGGTGCGTGATCGGTGCGAAAGGCAGGAAGCCGGCGAACGCGTTCAGGCCGAGGAGCGCGTAGAAGCTGAAGCCAATGACGCCGGCGAGCAGGTTCCACACCAGGTATTGCAGACCCGATGTACTGCCGACTTCGTACTCGGTCGCGAACACGCCCGTGAACAGCGGGTTGCCGATGATGCTATTCAAAGCCGACGCCACAGTCGCCACGTCGAATCCGAGCGCGGCCTTCGCGGTCACCTGCAGATCGTCCCGGAACCAGGCGGCGATGTCCTGGACGAGGACCCTCACCGGCCCTCCAGGCCCGACGCTGGCGCCGGACAGGAGCGAGCAGAACGACGACAGCAGCGCCCCCGGAAACCTCCAATACTCG
>JAFAWJ010000493.1 GCA_019242065.1 Chloroflexota bacterium | reverse complement strand
GGCGTAATGTGGTCGGCCAGCGTGCGCGGACCGACCATCCATAGCGAGGTGCCGTCGGTGTGTGCGCCGGCCAGCCGCAGCATGTGTTCGCCAAGCGCCGCCAGCAGGACCGTCGGCGCCGGGGCTTCGGCAAAGGACAGCTGCTGCTGACCGGTCAGTCGGTCGCCCTTGAAGTCGACCGCCTCGCCGCGCAGGAGCGGCATCAGGATGGCCAGGTACTCGCGCATGTACGCGACGGGCCGCTCGAACGACATGCCCCAGCGCTGTTCGACAACCGGCTTGTGCGCCAGCCCGATGCCGAGGACCAGTCGCCCGCCGATCGCGGCGTTCACGGTCAGCGCCTGTTGGGCCAGGGCCGTCGGATGGCGCGGATAGATCGGGACGACGGCGGTCTGGAGCTCGATGCCAGGTACCACGCGCCCGGCCAGCGCGATCAGGGTCAGTGCGTCGATCCCCGACAGCTGGGCGAGCGCGCCCGAGGCAAAGCCACGCTCCGCCGCGGACGCGACCTCGTCGATGACCTGGTCGACCGTGGCGGGCCGGCCACCGCCGGCCGACTGGTTGATGTTGAGGCCGATGCGCATCGTCGCCGCCCCTAAAGTAGCGATCTCGGTTGTGGCCATACAATCGCTCCTAAGTATGGCCGAGCCTGGGCCCGGCGGCGATAACGGCGAGGCCTGCCTGTCCGAATCGACCGCGTATGTGATCGAGGGTGGTGTCTCCTTGCGAGGGACACTGCCAGTTTCGGGCGCGAAGAACGCGGTGCTGAAGCTGATGGCGGCCGCCGTCCTGTGCGGCGAGCCGTGCACGATCGGCAATGCGCCGCGCATCGCGGACGTGGAGTACATCCTCGAGACCCTTCGCGACCTGGGGGCCGAAGCGTGCTGGATCGCCGATCACACCCTGCGCATCCACGCCCATGATCTCGATTGGGACTTCATTCCGCTGGAAGCAGCCAAGCGTCTGCGCGCCTCGTTCGTGCTCCTCGGCCCGATGCTGGGCCGTCGCGGCAAGGTCATCATTCCCAATCCGGGCGGCGATCGCATCGGACGACGGCCTGTTAACGTTCACGTCGAAGCGCTGCGCGCGCTCGGCGCCGAGATCGACTACAAGTGGGGCTACTACTTCTCGCGGGCGCCGCGCGGGCTGAAGGGCACCGATCTGCGCTTGGCCGAGGCGAGCGTCACGGGCACCGAGAACGTGGTCATGTCGGCCGTCCTGGCCGACGGTCGGACGGTGATCACCAACGCCGCCGCGGAGCCCGAAGTCGACAACCTGATCGACTTCCTCAACGGCATGGGCGCCTGCGTGCAACGCGACGTGGATGACGTGCACACCGTCGTCGTCGAAGGCGTCGGCCGCGATTCGCTACGCGGTGCCCACATCGACGTCATTCCGGATCGCATCGAGGCCGGGTCGTTCGCCATCGCCGCGGCGATCACCGGAGGTGACGTGCTGCTGGCCGGCGCCCGCCCCGACCATATGGAGGCGTTCCTTGAAGCGCTCCGCCAGATGGACGTTGGCGTAGAGGCGGCCTCCGGCGGCCTGCGCGTTCACGGTCAGCCGCCATTTCGCGAGCACCGCATCAACACGGCCATCTATCCGGGGTTCCCGACCGATCTCCAGGCACCGTTCTCGCTGGCGCTGGTCGAGGCTGACGGCGTGAGCACGATCAAAGAGAACCTGTACGAGGACCGGTTCGACTATGCTCCCGCGCTCCAGCGCATGGGTGCCAACATCCACGTGTTTGATGCGCATACGGCGGCTATCTACGGTCCGTGCCGACTGCACGGGTCGCAAGTCGAGATCCCAGATCTGCGCGCGGGGGCCACGCTTGTGCTCGCCGCGCTGGCCGCCGAGGGCGTCAGTCGCATCACCGGCATCGATCACGTGGCGCGCGGATACGAAAACCTGGTCGGCAAGTTGAGCCAGGCTGGCGCGCGGATTACAGAGGAGCATTCGCCGTGACTATCCCAGTGGAACAGCTAGCCCATAGTTCGCGCGGCTTGAACATCCAGTGCCTGCGCAACATCGGGCCTCACGAAAACAACATCTTTATCGTCTCGGACGAGGACACGCGCGAGGCGTACGTCCTGGACGGCGGCTACGAGCCCGAGGCCATCGCGGCCGCGGCGGAGGGCCTGAACGTCAAAGCGATCATCGTCACACACGGCCACCGCGATCATCATGAGCACGTCGCCGAGCTCAAGGGCCTGCTGCACGTACCGGTGGCCATCGGCATCGACGATGCGGCGCAGCTGAGCGTCGAGCCGGATTTTCTCATAGTCGACCAGCAGTCGCTGTCGTTCGGGCCGCACGCGCTCACGGCAATTCACACGCCGGGGCATACGCCTGGATCGACGTGCTTCGTGTACGACGGTCACCTCTTTTCGGGCGACACGCTGTTTCCGGGCGGGCCGGGCAACACGCAGAAAGATCCGGTCCGCTTCGAGCGGATCATCGCCAGCGTGCGCGACCGCCTGTTTACGCTGGGCGACGACGTGATGGTCCATCCAGGCCACGGTCGCGATACCACGATCGGTACCGAGCGGCCGCACCTGGATGAATGGATCGCCCGCGGTTGGTGACGCCGCTTAGTGTCGACGCGGGATCGAGGTCTTCTCGAGCTCCACGCGGACCGGGCTCCACAGCTCCTTGAGCTGCTGAAGTCGCTGCATCCAGTCGACCTCGGCGACCGTGTCGGCCGCCTGTTTGCCCACCTTGCGGGCCTGCTTGGATGCCTTGTTGGCGCGATTGGCGGCCTCTTCCGCGGCTTCTTCGGCGCGCGAGCGAGCCCGCGACTGCTGCCAGACGACGATCGCCAGCGACAGCAAAGCTGTCCCCAGCCCAACCGCCGGGCGGCGTGCTTCGTCGGGTAGCTCCGGCAGGTCGGGCATCTGGCTGCGCAGCGCCGAAGCCCGCTGGCGTGCCTGGCCAGCCGCCTGACGCGCTTGCCGACGGAATCGATTGATCGGCTTGTTGCGCTCGCGTTGCCACCGCACCCACAGCCACACGCCAACGCCGCCGGCGATGATCACCGGGAGCAGCCCGAAGCGCTTCCAGGGCAGGCCGCCGCCAGACTCGTTCATCCAGGCGCTGCTCGGCGTGTCCCACGCGGGCTCGGTGCTCACGCCGTTCGCGGGACGTGCGATGCGCGCAAACGCCGGCTCCGACTCGCCCGCCGCCTGGCGCTCCGCGGTGCTGGGATCGGTATGCGAGGTCACGTCGCCGTAGCCGGGCACCGTCCTGGGTACACGCTCCGAGGCGGGTGCATACACGGGCTCGGCGATCGGCGCCTGGCCTTCGGCCGGATTGCTCTGGTCGGCTGACGGGTTTTCGGGAGTTGTCATAACGCCACGACCTTTCTTGCGTCCTGAGTCGGACGTGAAAGTGTGCTACATGAGCAAACCCTGTGCCGCGGCCGGCGTCGCGCCTGGCGTTGGCGACACGGGCAGACTAGGTTCAACGACTGGAATAACGACCAGTCCCACGATGACGAATACCACGAGGATGAGCAGCACTTCCAGTACGAGCACGATGAGCAGACGTGCCGAAGCTGGCCGCGCGTGCCACACGATGGGTCTAGCGCAGGGCGCGGGCGAACGCGCGAACGTCTTCAGCCAGCAGGTCGGGTGCTTCCAGCGCCGCGAAGTGGCCGCCGCGCGGTGCGACGGTCCAGCGCTGGATGTTGAAGGCAAGCTCGGCGACCGCTCGGGGCGGGTGGAGGATGTCTTTCGGGAATGACTGATACGCCGTGGGGACTTCGACGCGTCGGTCGGCGCTCGGCAGCGGCCAACCCGCGTGTTGTCGGACGTAGTACGGCCAGAACGAGCTGGCAATGGCCCCGGTCGTCCAGTACAGCATGACGTTGGTGAGCAGGTCGTCCCTGGAGAAGCTGTTCTCGAGGTTGCCGCGGTTGTCGCTCCAGGTCCGGAATTTTTCGACGATCCACGCCGCGAGACCCGTTGGTGAATCGGTCAGGCCGAAGGCGAGTGTCTGAGGCTTCGTGCCCTGGATGGCGGAATAGCCGGTCTCTTCGCGCAGCCAGTGATCGAGCTCGTCCCGGTAGGCCAGCACCTCGGGTGTCTGTGCCAGGGCGGGATTCGGCGGCTCTCGGCGCAACGGGATCAGGTTGATGTGGACGCCGAGCGTGCTGGACGGATGGATCAGACCGATATGGGTCGAGATGAAGGAGCCCCAGTCGCCGCCCTGGGCCAGGAAACGCTCGTAGCCCAGGACGTCGCGCATCAATTCGACGAAGGCGTTGCCCATCTCGGCAACCCCGAAGCGCGGCTGGCCCGGCTGAAAGGAGAGCGTGTAGCCAGGCAGCGAGGGCGCGACGACGGTGAACGCGTCTGACGGATCACCGCCGAAGCGGCCCGGATCGGTCAGCAGCGGAATGATCTTGTAGAACTCCCAGATCGAGCCGGGCCAGCCGTGCGACAGCAGCAGCGGCATCGGGCGCGGGCCGACGCCGGGCACGTGCAGGAAGTGCAGATTGATACCGGCGACCTCGGCCGTGAACTGGGGAAACGCGTTCAGCGCGGCTTCTTGCTTCCGCCAGTCGAAGCCGTCGCGCCAGTAGCCAACCAGGTCGCGCAGGTACGTGACGTCGGCGCCGTATTCCCAGGCCTCGCCGTGCGGTGGGAGGTCTGGAAAGCGGGCCCTGGCAAGCCGTTGCTGGAGGTCGTCGAGTGTGGCATCCGCGACGTGAAGGGTGAACGGTCGCGGGTCGGACATGCTGATCGTGCTAACGGTACTCGGTTGCCGCCAGCACGATCACGGACGGGGCGTGTGGGTCAGGCGGCGACCTGCGTCGGGACCGGCGGTTCGATGCGGACGGGCTTGTGGCCATGGACGGTCGTCTGCAGGGTGAACGGCGACGCCGCGTGCTTGCGCTCGACCTCGTGCCGCAGCAGGCTGCCGCACACCGAACACTGGTAGCCATGACCGGCGCGCCGCGTCCCGCACGTCGCGCAAAACAGGTACTGATAGCTCATGAGAACGCTTCTCCTCGTGGTTTGAGCATCGGGTATGGCCCCGACTGCCGACATCGAGCGAGGCGCGTAGCGTGCCTACGCGTTAAGGCGTAGAGGCCGAGGGTAGACTGCCGCTGTGCAGGCCTCCGCGGACGTCTCAGAAGCGCAGCGGCTGCGTGTGGTCCTGGCGCTTGGTCAGCGCGTGACCTCCATGCTGGACCTGGAGGTGCTGCTGCCCGAAGCGTGCCGGCTGATCGCCCAGGCCTTTGGCTATGACCTGGTCGGCATCAACCTGGTCGATCCGCTCGACGCGCGACGGCTGTTCCAGGCGGCCGCGTATCCGCCGGAACGTCGGCTGCCGCGTGCGTTCCGTGTGCTCGTCGGCCACGGTCTGACCGGCTGGGTGGCCCGATCCGGCCGGCCGTGTCTGGTCAACGACGTGCAGAAAGATCCGCGCTACATTCTCGGCCCCGGCCGCGAGCACACCCGGGCTGAGCTGGACGTGCCGCTACGGCTGGGGCGTCGAACGATCGGGGTTCTGAACATCGAGAGCGAACGGCTGGATGCCTTCGGCGCTGCCGACGTGCCGTATCTGCGCGGCTTGGCCGGGCAGCTGGCCCAGGCGATCGACAATGCACGGTTGGCGGCGGACTCACGCCAGCTGGCCGCCGCCGAGGAGCGAGCTCGATTGGCGCGCGACCTCCACGACGACACCATTCAGGCGCTGGTGGCGCTGGGCCGGCAGCTGGATCTGCTGGCGCTGGACCTGGCTCGGCCGGAGGCGGCGGCCGAACGGCTCGAGCGCGTCCAGACGCTGCTGGGCACCACCCTCGACGGCGTGCGACGCATGAGCCAGAACCAGCGGCCGGCTGCCTTGGAGGACCTTGGACTCGTGGCGGCGCTGCGGGCGCACGCCGATGCCTGGGGCGACCTGGGGCTGCACGTGGCGCTGAAGATCTGTGGCGTGCCGCGGCGGGTTCCGGGTGCCATTGAATATGCCGTGTATCGGGTGGCCCAGGAGGCGTTGAGCAACGTGGCGCGGCACGCGGGCGTGGCCGAGGTTGAGGTGGAGCTGCGCTTTTCGGCAGACGAGCTGAGCCTGTGCGTGACGGATGCCGGGCACGGGTTTGCGCCGCGGCGCACGCCGGCGGGCCAGGGGCTGCTCGGCATGCGCGACCGCGCGGCCGAGATCGGGGCCGAGCTGGAGATCACCTCGCCGGCGAGTACGGGACGCGGCACGCGCGTGCGGCTGTGGGTGCCGCTCACCCTGACGTTACTGGACGGCCGATGAGCGGGGTCGAGCCGACGATTCGCGTGGTTTTGGCGGATGATCATGCGCTGGTGCGCGAGGGCACGGCCGAGCTGCTCGAGCGTGCTGGCGGCATCGACGTCGTCGGCCAGGCCGCCGACGGCACCGAGGCGCTGCAGCTGGTCGCCGCCACGCGCCCCGACGTGTTGCTGCTGGACCTGGCCATGCCTGGCCTCGACGGCCTCGAGGTCACCCGCCGCGCGCTGAGCATCTCGCCCGCGACCCGCGTCGTGGCGCTTACGGCGCACGAGGAGCAGCCGTATGTGCTGGCCATGCTGCAGGCGGGCGCCACCGGCTATCTGAGCAAGTCCAGCCGCGGCCGCGAGGTGGTCCAGGCGGTGCGCGCGGCGGCCGCGGGCGAGACGGTCTTTTCGGCGGCCATCGCGCGGGGTGTGACGCGGTCCGCGCTGGGCGAGAGTGGACCCGAGGTGCCGCTCACGCCGCGCGAGCGGGACGTGCTGTTCGCCGCCGCGCGCGGGCTGGGCAACAAGCAGATCGCCGCCGAGCTGGGCATGAGCGCGCGGACGGTGCAGACGCACTTGACCAGCATCTTCGCCAAGCTGGGCGTCAGTTCACGCACCGAGGCGGTCTTACTGGCAGTTAAACGCGGTTGGGTACGCGCGGACCTGACGACGTAATTCCCCAGAGGGGACCCACAGGTGAAGACGGCTCGCCTGGACACAGACAGTGTGACCTTGACTATGCTGTGGAACCGAGGTGGCAGAGTTGAGCGGGCGGGTGGCCTGGGTCACGGGATCCTCGCGCGGGTTGGGGCGGGCCATCGCCGACCACCTGGCGAGTCTCGGCGCCGACGTGGTGGTCCACGGCACGACGCCGACGTCCACGCGGGCGTTCAACGAAGCGGACTCGCTCGACAGCGTGGCGGCTGCCATTGCCGAGCGGCATCACGTGGCCACGCTGGCGGTTCATGGTGACCTCAGTCAACCCGACACTGTGGATCGTGTGGTCGCTCAGATACATACCAGCTTCGAGAGGATCGACATTCTCGTCCACGCCGCTGGCGGCGACATCGGCGCCCGTGGCACTGGCGCACCCAACGCCGGCAAGCCTGACCCCAACGATGCCGTCTTCGTCGCCCTCGACGACATCCACGCGATCCTCGACCGCAACCTGCTCTCCACCATCCTGGTGTGCCGCGCCGTCGCCCCGGGCATGATGCAGCGGCGCGCCGGCCACATCGTCACCATCAGCAGCGTCGACGCGCTGCACGGCACCGCCAACGCCGCCCTGTACGCCACGGCCAAGGCCGGCATGACCGAGTACACGCGGTGTCTGGCCGTCCAGCTGCGCGACTTCAACGTGCGCGTCAACGTCGTCGCGCCCGCCGCCATCCTGACGCCGCGCTTCCGCGCCAGCCGCCCACTCGACGAACGGCGGCTGGTGGAGGATGGCACCCTCCAGCGCTACGGACAGCCAGTGGAGGTGGCGCGCGCCGTCGCCTTTTTAGTCGGGGACGGCGCGTCGTTCATTTCAGGCCAGGTGCTGCGCGTCGACGGCGGCTTGCAGGTCTGGCCGGCCTGAGAACTAGGCGGCTGCTTTGCTGGGGTTCTCGATCGGCACGCCCACGACGCTGCCGTATTCGGTCCACGAGCCGTCGTAGTTCTTGACGTTGTTGTAGCCGAGCAGCTCTTTCAGCACGAACCACGAATGTGAAGAGCGCTCGCCAATGCGGCAATACGCGATGACGTCTTTGTCGGCGGTGACGCCCTTGTTGCCGTACAGCGCCTTGAGCTCTTCAGGCGACTTGAACGTCCCATCTTCGTTGGCTGCCTGAGCCCACGGGATGTTCTGGGCGCCCGGAACGTGGCCGGCGCGCTGGGCCGTCTCGCTCATGCCTGGCGGGGCGATGACTTCGCCGCTGAACTCCGCGGGTGAGCGCACGTCGACCAGCGCGGTCTGGCCGGAGCGATTCAGGACGTCCTGCAGCGAGGCACGATACTTCAGGTCGGCCTCATGCACCGGATAGTTGGTGGCGGCCGCGGACGGCGCATCGGTGGTCAACGGCCGATTTTCGAGCTCCCACTTTTTGCGGCCGCCGTTCATCAGCGCCGAGTTCTGGTGGCCGTAGATCTTGCTGACCCAATACGCGAACGCGGCAAACCAGTTGTTGTTGTCGCCGTAGAAGATGACCTGCGTGTTGGGACCGACACCGGACTGGCCCAACAGCTTGGCCCAGTCTTCCTTGGTCGGGATGTCGCGGCGGATCGGATCGCCGAGCTGGGTCGTCCAGTTGACGCCCACCGCGCCCTGGATGTGCCCCTGCCCGTAGGCCGACGTGTCGACGTCGACTTCGATCAATCGGACGTTGGGGTCGTTCAGGTGGTCCGCCACCCATTGGGTCGAAACCAGCGCAGCTGGATTGGCGTAACCCTGTTCACCACTCATGGATCGAGAGAACCTCCCTGTGTATGCCTATGTCTCGACACCGGATGCGTCGCGTCATGCCGGGACTGGCGCCGGCCAGTCGCGCAGCTCGCCGTCGTCGATGCAGCTGCCAGGCGCCAGGCGCATGCTCAGAAAATTGCGGCTGGCCGTCGGGGCGACCACGTGCTGGGCCCAGTGTTGACGCTCGGGCGCGGGCAAGCGCTGGCTGAGCTCGGTGGCGCTGGAGTGCAGCACACCGTCGGCATCCGCGATGCCGAAGTCAAGTGACCAGCCGTCTGGTGAGCGGAGCCGACCGACGGTGTTGGTGCGCATGACGCGCCAGCCCGACTGTTCGCGGTAGCGATCCAGCACGCGCTGGTCGAACCACAGGTGCGTCGCACCGAGGTCGCCGCCCAGGACCCGCAGAGAAATGGCGACCAGCTGCGGATCGGCGCCGCGTCGCTCGGATATACCAGACATAGTCTTATGATCAGGTCAACAATAGACAATTCACGCGTGTTGCCGCAACTTGAATCGCTGGATCTTGCCCGTGCCCGTCTTGGGCAGCTCGTCGACGAAGGCGACCCAGCGCGGCCGCTTGTACTCGGCCAGACGCTGGCGCACGAACGCCTGCAGCTCGCGCTCGAGCTCCGGTGAGGCACTCACGCCCCGGGCGCACACCACGTACGCCATCGGCTTGACGAGCTCGTCGCCGTCCTCGCGCCCGACCACGCCGGCCTCGAGCACGGCCGGGTGCTCGATCAGCGCGTTTTCGACTTCGATCGGGCTGACCCAGATCCCGCCGACCTTGAGCATGTCGTCGCCGCGTCCGGCGTACCAGAAGAAGCCGTCCTCGTCCTCCCAGTATTTGTCGCCCGTGTGAATCCAGTGACCTTCGATCGTGTCCTTCGTCTTTTCGTGCTTGTTCCAGTACTGCGCGCACGTGGAGTCGCCGCGCACCAGCAGGTTGCCGATCTCAGCGCGTGTCACGGGTTGGCCATCGTCGTCGACGATCTTTGACGTGTAACCGGCCACCGGCTTGCCGCTGGAACCCGGCCGGATGGCGCCGGGCTGGTTGGAGATGAAGATGTGGCCGATCTCGGTCGATCCGATGCCATCGAGGATGGTCACGCCGAAGCGTGCCCGAAAGCGCTCGAAGACCGCCGCTGGCAGGGCTTCGCCGGCCGAGACGCCCCAGCGCACCGATCCGAAGTCGCACTCGGCGGCGTGGGCCAGCAGCATGGCGTAGTTGGTCGGCACTGAGAAGAACAGCGTCGGACGATACCGGCTGACCGTCTCGAACACGTTGGCGGGCGTCGGCGGGCCGGGGAACAGAATGCTCGTGGCTCCGACGCCAAACGGGAAGAACAGCGCGTTGCCGAGCCCATAGGCGAAGAACAACTTGGCAACGCTGAAGCAGCGGTCCTGCTCGGTCATGCCCAGGACTGTTCGCGCGTACGACTCGGTGCAGATGAGCATGTCGTGGTGGAGGTGGACGCAGCCCTTGGGTGCCCCGGTGCTGCCGGATGAGTACAGCCAGAAGGCGGCGTCATCTTTGCTCGTGGGTTCGGCATCGAGCCGGGTGGGCTGGTTGGCGATCAGCTCGTCGAAAGCGCGGCAGTCGGGCGGCGGCGGTACTTGACCGACGACGACAACGTCGCGCAGGTAGCGGAGGCTGTCGCGGGGGATGGCCTGGAGCTGTGGCAGCAAGGCTTCGCTGATCACCACCACCCGTGCGCGCGAATCATTCAAAATGTAGGCGTAGTCGGCCGGCTTGAAGAGCGTGCTGGTCGGGATCGGAATCGCGCCGACTTTGATTGCGCCAAAGAAGCTGTACACGTACTCGGGGCAATCGAGCAGCAGGAGCACGATGCGTTCTTCGATGCGCACGCCAAGCGTGTCGCGTAGCGCGTTGCCGAAGCGATTGACGTTGTGGAGAACCTCTTGATAGGTGATGCGCTGATCGCCATATTCGACGGCGATGTTGTCGGCGCGACCTTCGGTGACGTTGCGGTCGACGAAGTAGGTCGCAACGTTGAACGCGTTGGGAATCGAATCAGCCGAGATAGCTGCTGGCCGAGTTTCGGTGGCCACGGTCCCGTCTCCCCCTGGTGATGGTGGCCTCTACTCTACCCTCACCTCCCGACTGGTCAGCACCGAACATGCCATACTTCGGGTGGCCTACACATGATCGATCTCAACGGCGTGCGCCTGCGCAACCGGCTGGTGACGTCGTCGAGTTTGTTGGGCTATGGGGCGCCGCGCGGACGGCTGGTCCTGTACGGGCTGAGCCCGTTTGCGCAGTGGGTGCCGCTCGAGCGTTTTGGCGCGGTGACCACGCGCACGCTGAGCCTCGAGCCGCGCGAAGGTCACTTCACGCTGCGCGAGGACTGGCGTGTACATGAGCTGCCGGAGCTTTTCGGACGCTACGCCCGCGCGCTGCGGCGCGTTGACGCCGGATGGCTGAATGCCTTCGGCTGGTCGAACATCGGTATCCAGGCCTATTTCCGCGACTATTTTCCGAAGACACAGCACCTGAACCGCATCGTGTCAGTGGGTGGCTTCTCGGCAGACGAATTCTGCGGGCTGGTGGATGCGGTCAATGCTGGCGCGCGGCCGGGCGAGATCGCCGCGGTCGAATTCAACGTCTCGTGCCACAACGTGAACTTTCCCTTCGAGACGATCCTCGAAGAGGTGCTGGCCGCGGCGGTTCGGCGCAGCCACCACCCGGTGTTGCTGAAACTTTCGCCTGATTACGACTATGTCGAGCACGCTCGACTGGCTGAACGCTACGGGGTGGCGGGCCTGGTGGCCATCAACACGGTCAAGGGCCTGCGGCTCGATCCGCGCACGGGCGAGCCGCTGCTCAAAAACGGCTACGGCGGCCTGTCGGGTCGAGCGATCAAGCCCATTGGCCTGCGAGTGGTCGCCGAGCTGCGCGAGGCCGGCATCGAGCTGCCGATCGTGGCCACCGGCGGCGTTCGAACGTTTGACGACTGTTGCGAGTACTTCTGGGCGGGCGCCGACGCGGTGAGCCTCGGCAGCGAAGTGTGGTTGGCGCCCTACCTGGGCTACATCCTGGGGCCCATCCGTGGGCTGCAAATTCAACAGCTCATCCGGCGTGTGGAGGGTTATGAGTACCACAGACGACGCACTGGGGCGCGACCTGGTGCAAACGGCCGTGCTGCGGGGGGACTTCCTGCTGCGGTCGGGGGCGCGCAGCAGCTACTACATCGATAAGTACCTGTTTACGACGCAGCCCACGCTGCTGCGGCGACTGGCCGTCGCGCTGTCCGCGCTGGTCCCGCCCGGTACGCAGCGGTTGGCCGGACCGGTGCTCGGCGCCGTGCCGCTGGTGACGGCCGTCTCGCTGGAGACCGGGCTGCCGATGGTCATTGTGCGCACCGACAAGCCGAAGGACTATGGCACTTCGAAGCAGATTGAAGGTGCGCTCGAAGCGGGCGAGCGGGTGCTGCTGATCGAAGACGTGGTGACCACCGGCGGCGCGGCGTTGACGGCGGTGGACGAGCTACGCGGCGCGGGCGCCGAGGTGCTGGGCGCGGTGGTGGTGGTCGATCGCGAGCAGGGCGGTCCTGACGCGTTCGCCGCTCGCGGCGTGCCCTTTCAGGCTCTGTTCACCCGCACGCAACTCGGCCTGTAGGTCTCTATTGATCTAACTGGTACAGGTTGTATTGATCCATCAGATTGATCAGCTTGTCGGCGTACGTCGGGTCACTGCTGTAGCCATCCTGGGCGACCAGCGTCGCAAACTGCTGTGGATCGTCAGTCGCCTGCATCGCCGACGCGTAGTGCGAGGAATAGGCCAGCAGGTGGCCGTGGTCGGCAACTGAATCGGCGAGGCTCTTGTAGGCGCGGAACGCGCTGGTCGTGGACTGCAGCGCGCCCGAATCGTCGTACTCGGAGGTCGGCATCCACACCACGCCGTCGTTGCCGAGCGTCCCCATGACCTTCATGCCGAAATAGTTATTGGCGTCCTCGGCCAGCGTCGAGCGGCCCCAGTTCGATTCGAGGATCGCCTGAGCGACGGTCACGCTGGCTGGCACATGCGTCCGGACCGTGTCGCGGCGGGCGGCCTGGATGGTGGCATCCAGGAAGGCCTGCTGACTGGGGCTGGTGGGACTCGCCGAAGCCCCAGTTGGCGGCGGTACGTGCGTATGCGGCGCCAGGGCCGGACCGGTGTCGGCTGTATCGACCCAGCCTTCGTCGACCACGCCGCTGAAGTCAGGCCGATACACGCGCACGAGCACGCGGCTCAGGACGGGACCGTCGACTTGCTGCAGCGGAGTGAAACGATCGAGGCGTCCCAGCGCGCTGGCGCTCGCGTCGTCAGCGCTCCAGAGCGTAGTGGGCGTCGAACTGACGAGCCAGCCGATGGCCGGTGCCGAGGGTTCGACCTGTTCGGCGTCGACCCAGCCGGTGAGGGCGGGATTGCCGCTGTCGTCGTACGCCTGGACTTGCAGACGCGAGGTGCCGCCATCGACGACGCGCAGGAAGCTGGAGCTCGCAAGCGTGGCGCTGATCCGATCGTCGTCCGCGTCGGCCTGGTACACGGCGGCGTGGTCATGGACAGTCTGGACCCAGGCCGGGAGGTGACTCTTGGACGAGGACGTGACGGTGGCCACGGTAACCGATTGATCGTCCGACTGCGCGGCGGCCGTCGGAGCAATCGCAGCCAGGGCCAGTGCAGTGGCGGCGAAAAGAGTGAACAGCCGAGGCACGGTCGGGCGGACTATAGACGCCGCCGGCGGGGGAGCCAACAATCTCCTAGCGCTTCGCGTCGCTTTGCAGCGCGTCCAGGTCGTCGCCGAGACCAAGCACGATGCTGCTGATCGCACCCGCCGAGTTCTTCGTGTAGATCACCGAAAAGTCGCCGCTGGTCAGCGACAGGGCCTGCGCCAGTTGCGGGCTGGTGAAGCGCTCGACGACGAACTGCGCGTTCCCCTCGGGTGCGGAATCACGTGGTTGGGCGTCACTGGGGAACAACTTGCGGGCGTCGCGCACCGCGGCATCAAAGGCCAAGGGCGGCGTCAGCATCTCGGCGACCAGCAGGGCGCGGGGCGGATCGGGCGAAAACTCGACGTGCACCTCCTTGCCGGGCTGACGAAAGACCACGAGTTTGCCGCCAGTTTCGCCAGTGGCTTGACCGAAGGTCTTCTCCAGATTCACGCGTGTGTTGCCGATACCGCCGGGCAGCGACGGCTCGCCGGCGAAGGGCGTTGGCACCGGCGTCGCGGTGGGCAGCAGCGCGACGGCGGTGGCGGTTGCATTGGCAGCCGTCGCGGTCGCGGCCGCGTCTTCGGTAGCCTGCGCGGTGGCGGTCGCGGATACGACGGTCGCCGTTGCCTGCGCGTTGGCAATAGTGACGGCGGCCTGGTCGGGCGGTTCGGCGATCACCCACAGCCGCTGGGAGTAGTCGTGCGTGAAGGGGTTCCACACGCCAGTGCAGGTCATCAACGTCAGGCGCGGATCAGCTTCGGGATCGATGGGCGACGAATCGGTATTGGCGCCGACGAAGGTGCGACTCACGACGAACTTGTACGGCAAGCCGCGCGAGGTGGCGGTGATCTCGTCGCCAGGCTGGAGCTGGTCCAGGTGGGCAAAGACGTTGCCGGCCAGGCCGGTGAGGTGGCCGACGAGCACGGTATTGCCCTGACTGATGTTGGCGGTGTCTTCGATCTGACCGACGGTGAACGGTGGCGGCTCCCAGGCGACCTGCAGGACGCCGGTGTGGAGCTGGAGGCGGGGAATATCGACGGCCATGACTGGCCCGGGCCGCGGTGGCGGCGCAAACGTCTGCGGCGCGTCGACTTCGCCAACCGTGTCGCCAGTTACGGCCAGCACCGTGACCGACGGTGCGGTGGTGCCCTCCTTGGTCGACGTGACGTCGAGCTCGTAGGTGGCCGATTCCTGGGCCGCGATCGGTGGAAAGTTGAAGGTGCGCAGACCGTTGTCGTCGACGCGATCCTCCGAGACGGCCGGGCCGGTGCCGATGATGCTGTAGGCGTCGAACCAATCGGAATTGATGCCGAGCAGAATCCGGCTACTGGTCACGTTGGCGTGATTGGAGAGGGTGAATGCCACACGCGCGTGTGCGCCGGGCTGGGGTGGGTCCAGGAAGCGGAAGTCGACCGAGTCGAGCGACAGCTGGTCGGCTGTGGCGGTGGCGGCGGGTGTCGGCACGACGTCGAACAACGGAATGTCAGGTCCGTGCGGCGTAGGAACCGGCGCGATGACATCCGTTGGGGCTGCCGAGTCCGCTTGTGGGGTAGCGTCGACCCACACCGGCGTGGGCGCGTCGGCCTGACGCTGGAGAGCTGCCGCCTCAGGCGAGGCGTCGAAGGCCTGGCGCTGAGCCCAGGCGTCGTAGTACACCCACGACGCGAGGCCGACGCCGCCGACGCCAATCGCGATGAGGCCGACGCCGATCGCTCGGCGCCGCCAATCAGCGGGCGGTCTTACGCCGGAGAACCAGCGAGCCACCGCCGATGGCCGCCAGACCACCTGCCAGGATTGGGAAGGCAAGCTCCATGGGGAAGCCGCCGGCGTTGGGCGCCGTGGCTGGCCGCGTCGTGGTGGTCGTGGCACCCGGGACGAACGGCGTCGGCGTTAGGAAGCGGAACGGAGTCGGGGTCGCCAGCACACCCTGGGCGAGCTCGGGTGAGGCAGACAGGGTGTCGGGTGCCGCGAGGGCCGCACCGACCTGCGCGCTTAACCAGATGGTGAGTACCAGGATTAGCCCGACCATCCAGCGGCCGGCAAGTGCGCTTTTCAGCATGCGTCGGAGTCCTCCCGTGCGGTATCGGGCCTAGTGTTTCAACGCGGTGACTGCATTCTAAACAGGTCGTGGCGTCACGCGAACGATACAGAGTCCTCCCGATGTTACCGTTGGCGCATGCCTGTCGTGAGCGTCACGCGCGAGCGGGACGGCGTTGCCCTGGTCCACCTGAATAGGCTGGGACGCCGACATCCGTGGCGCGGTGCTCCCAGAAGGGTCGCATCACCCCAGTGCCCACGCGTGGCGATCAGTAAGCCCGAACCGCGGTAAGCACGTACGCGGGGGGTCGCCGCGGGAAGGAACGACCGAAGGGAGTGACTGGCGGCGGGGGACCGCAGGCGCCCTGACCCGTTGCGTTAGCACCCAGCGGCACATGTGCCGCTGGGCAAGGTGGCGCATGCGCCACCTTGGGGAGTCCGCGCATGCGCGGACTCCCTCCAAAACGAACCTATTGCGTCTTCCGAGGATCGAGCGCGTCTCTCAGACCGTCGCCGATGTAGTTGATGGAGAGGACGGCCAGGAAGATCAGCAGGCCGGGGAAGATGGCCCAGTGCGGT
>JAFAWJ010000396.1 GCA_019242065.1 Chloroflexota bacterium | reverse complement strand
GCGACGTCGTAATAGTAGAACTGCTTGCTCCACAACATACCCGCGAACGCCTGGCGCATGACCAGTGCCTCGTCGGCCGAGGCCGTCTGCGGCGTCAGCTCGGCGTAGAACTCGTCCGCCTCGGCATGTCGTGCGGCGACGACCCGGTCGAAATCCTCCGTCAGGAGGTCCGTCGGCCGCGACGCTGCGGCCGACGGACGCAGACGGAGGCGCAGCTCGACGCTGCTGCCCGCCGGAACACTCAGCTGGTACCAGAAGGCACATTTGGTGCCGGACTGATCCGGGTTGACCGTCGGCGATCCGCTGATGACGTGGTCGTTGATGCCGTCTTTGGGGTATGGCGTCGCAGACGGGACGCCGAATAATCGCTGCGTGTTGGTCTCGTTTTCGCAGAACAACAAGGTGGGTTGGGCGCCGGACGGATCCGGTCCGCCGAGCAGCTCGAGCTCGCCGAGAAACGGGTGTTCGACACGAACCGAGGATCCGTCACCCCGCTGGAGCCTGGGCTTTTCGGCGTCGACCTCCCAGTCCCAGGTATTGCGAAACCAGGCGGTCGGCAGCACGTGCAGCGTTTCGGCGTCCGGGCCGGGGTTGGTGATGCGCACGTGCATCAGCAGGTCCAGGGGCGCGGCTTTGGCGTAATCGACTTCGACGATCCAGTAGCGGTCGGCCTCGAATGCGCCCGTATCCAGCAGCTCGTACTCCGGATCGAATTTCCCACGGCGCGAGTTTTCGTCGATCAGGTTCTGGTAGGGGAACGCGGTCTGCGGGTAGTGGTAGCGCCATCGATTCCAGCCGTGACTTGGCGTGGCGTCCAGGTACCACCAGTATTCTTTGGCGTCCTCACCGTGGTTGGCCTGGGCGCCCGTCAAGCCGAAGATCCGCTCTTTGAGGATCGGGTCGCGACCATTCCACAAGGCCAGACCCAGGCACAAGCGCTGCTCGATGTCGGAGAAGCCGGCCAGTCCATCCTCGCCCCAACGGTAGGCGCGCGAGCGGGCGTGATCGTGAGGAAAGTAGTCCCAGGCTTCGCCGTCGGCGCTGTAGTCCTCGCGGACGGTGCCCCACTGCCGCTCGCTGACGTACGGTCCCCAGAGGTACCAGTCGCTGGCCTGGCGCAGGCCGTTCTCGAGTTTGCCGAAAGCCTCGACGCGTTGTCGCTCGGTGCTCATGTGTGCATGTCTCCTGTTAGCTCGCGGGACGATCGGGCGTTGAGCTGGTGGCGGCAACCGGAGCCGGCGGTCGCGTGGGCGACTCGAAGGACGGCGTATCGATGTACCGCGACCCGATTCTGCCGAACATGACGCCGAACAACCACTGCATGCACAGCATCAGCTGGCCTTCGGCCCGCCCAAGGTACAGCACGTGGATGAACGCCCAGCCTGTTTTTCCGAGGGGTCCATCTATCTTCAGCTTGTCCTTCTCCATGATGGCGTAACCCTGCGAGATGGTGGCCATGTTGCCCTTGTCGAAGTAGCTGAAGGCACCTGGAGACGGCTGGTGCATGACGCGGGCACGAATGGTGTGGCCGGCATGCTTGCCACTCTGGAGGGCGACCTGCGCCACGCCCGGTAGGACCTTGCCGTTATTCTCGATGTGCGCGGTGTCACCGACGACGAAGATCTCGGGGTGGCCCTCGATCGACAGGTCCGGGCCGACCACTGTGCGTCCTGGACGGTCGGACTCGGCCTCCAGCCAGCGCGCGGCCGGTGACGCGGCGACACCCGCCGTCCACAGCACCGTGCGTGTGCGGACGCGCTCACCGGCGATGATCACGCCGTCCTCGTCCACGTGTTCGACGGCCTGGCCGAGCCGCACCTCGACGCCCAGGCTGCGCAGCTTGTTGACCGCCCCCTGGGCGAGCCCCTCCGAAAAGCCCGCCAGGGCGCGCGGTCCGGCTTCGACCAGGATGATGCGGGCCTGGCGCGGATCGATGTGGCGGTATTCGGCGGGCACGCGGTGAAAGTGTTGGGCCAGCTCGCCGGCCAGCTCGCAGCCGGTCGGTCCGGCCCCGACCAGCACGAAAGTCATGAGTTCTTCGCGGACGGCCGGGTCGGCGGCCCGATCGGCCTGTTCGAGGGCTCCGACGATACGTCGCCGCAAGAATTCGGCGTCGGCCAGCGTCTTCATGCTGGGCGCCAGGGGCGCCCACTCGTCGTGACCGAAGTAGCTGCCCTGTACGCCGGTGGCCAGGACCAGATAGTCGTAGGGGATCGAGACGCCACCCACGAGCTGGACCCGTCGCTGGTCTTTATCCACGCCGCAGACTTCGGCCATGAGGAAGTCGACGTTTTTCTGCCCGCTGAACAGTGAGCGGATGGGGGTGGTGATGGTGCCCGGCTCGAGGACGCCGGTGGCCACCTGGTACAGCAGGGGTTGAAAGAGGTGGTAGTTGGTGCGATCGATGAGCGTGACGCGGACGGGGACGTTTTTCAGCTCTTTGGCGGCCGCGACTCCGCCGAATCCGCCGCCCACGATCACCACGTGCGGCAGGGCGCCAGCGCTGGTAGTCGATCCGTTGTGCGTCATGCGTTGATCTCCAGTGGATTGGCTTCAAGTCGACTCTGTTGGTCGAGGCGGTAGACGAGGAACAGCGACGGGACCACCAGCAACACCGCCACGACGACGACGACAACCAGCCAGCCCAGGGTCGCCGGGGCGCCCGCCGCGGTAGAAATCGTCAGGGTTTCGGGTAGCAAGTACGGGTACTGGGCAATACCCCAGCCCCACACGATGGCCGCGACGGCCAGGGCGGCGAGCGCGCGCGTGGCGTGTCGGGCGTTTCTGCGCAGCAGCAGCAGAGCGGCCACGCCACACACGCCCGACAGCAGCATGAGCACCCAACCGCGCTGCGCCAGACCCTGAAAGATAAAGGGGGCGTCGACTCTCAGCACCAGCACGCCGACCGCGGCGACCACGCCCGCGCAGACGGCGGCGACGATGGCGCGCAGACGGAAATACTGACTCATGGCTAGATCGCCGGCGTGGTAGGCATCGGTGACCAGGAAGACTGCCGCCAGATACGCGCACGCGGCGACTGCGAGAATGCCGACGACAATCGAGGTCGGGTTGAGCCAACTGGTCAGCGGGTTGCCGGCCGCATTGCCGACCGGTACTCGGCCCGAGATGATGCCGCCGATCGCCGCGCCGAAGAAAAACGGCGTCAACACTGACGCAATCGCGAACACGCCGCCCAACAAGCGTTGCTGTGACAGGCGTTCGGCTTCATGCCGCAGTGCAAAGCCGGCTCCGCGCAGGACGATGCCGAGCAGCGCCAGGCTGATCGGGATGGACAGTGTGGTCATCAGCGAGCCAAACGCCGGTGGAAACGCGGTCCACAAGACCACGACACAGAGGATCACCCACACGTGGTTGACCTCCCAGACCGGGCTGACCGCGCGATTGATCAACGCGCGCGGCCTGGCACCGGCGCGCGAGCCACCCGCAATCAGGTCCCAGAAGCCTGCACCAAAGTCAGCGCCAGCAAAGATCGCATAGGCGGTCACCGCCAGCAGCAGGACGGCGGCGACGAGATTGGCCAGATTCATGGCGCTTCCCGGGTACCGGTTGAGACGGCTACAGGTGGTGGCATCACTTCGGTGCTCGGGATGCCAATTGGTCCGTATGGGACGCTCGGCTGGTTCAGATCGCCGATGGTCCACCGTCGCGACATCGTGCGCAAAGCCAGCACCGTTCCAATGGCCACGAGCGCATAGATCACGATGACCGCCGCGAAGAAGGGGCGGACCATCCCAGCTTTGGTCACGGCGTCCGCGGTGGTCTCGATGTTGTAGACGATCCAGGGTTGGCGGCCGACTTCGGTGACGGTCCAGCCACATTCGATGCAGAACACGGACAGCACACCCGCGACGGCAGCGCAGCGGTAGAACCACGCCGTGCCCGGCAGTCGGCGCCGGAAGATCCAGTACAGGAGGTACCACGCCGCGAGCATCGCCAGGCCCGTACCACCGAAGATCATGCCGTCCCAGGCCCAGTGGACAATGTTGGCCGGAGGTTGATCGTCCCTGGGCACCGTGTCCAGTCCGGTGATGACCGTGCTGGTACTGAAGCCCGACAACCACGAGGCCATTCCGGGGATGGCCAGTCCGCCCTCGACGACGCCCGTGTCTTGATTGAGCCGTCCGAGGAGGATTTCGGGCTCGTCCGATCCCGTCGTCCAGACAATCTCGATGGCGGCGAATTTGACGGGCATCTCCTGAAAGACGGTGCGCGCCACGGTGTCGCCAATCATCATCTGGAGGGGCGCGACGATCGCCGCGACGGTGAAGGGAATGGCAAATCCCAGCCGGTGGTAGCGATCCCAGTGCCCGCGCAGCATCGCCACGGCAAAGACGCCGGCGACCAGGAAGCCGGCGGTCATATACGCGGCCGCGAGCATGTGCGGAAACTCGTAAGCCATCGCCTGATTGAAGATGGCGGCAATCGGATCGACGTTCGTCGGGCGGCCGTCGGCGCCCATGGTGAAGCCGGACGGTGCGTTCATCCAGCCGTTGGCGGAGATGATCGAGAACACCCCGCCCAGGGCGACGATCGGCAGCACCGCACCTGACCAGAAGTGCGCCCATGGCGACAGGTGCTTCCAGCCGTAGATGTAGATGGTGATGAAGATGGCCTCGAGGAAAAAGAAGATGCCCTCCATGCTGATCGGTAGTCCAAAGACGTCGCCGAAAATGCCGGTGAGTCCGGGCCACAGCAAGCCCATTTCGAACGACAGCACGGTGCCTGACACGGCGCCGACCGCGAACAGGACGGCCATGACTTGCGACCAGCGCTGCGCCAGCAGCAGTGCCGTCGGGTCGTGGCGCTTGAGTCCGATGTAATTGGCGATCAGCACCAGGAACGGAAAGGTCACCCCGAGCGGCACCAGGATGATGTGTGAGCCGAGGGTAAAGGCCATCAAGGTGCGTGCCGCGATCAGCTCTGCTGGATCGGCTGTCATGGGCAAGTGTCTCTCCTCGCCGCTCAGACTACGGGGACGCGCCTCAGCGCGCATTGGTGCACTCCCCTATAGCTGTGTGGGAGCGTTTTGACGGCGGATATGGTAGTCACCCGGATGCTCACACCCGCCGGCCACGCCTAGGCTGAAACCAGCCACATGTTGGGATGGCACGGCTGTGGGTCCTCTTGACGTCCTGGTCATCGAATGCCACGGTGGCCGGTTGAAGGGCGACATCATGCTCGCGCTGACGTCTGCGGTCGACAGCGGCACGCTGCGTATTGTCGACGTGACGTTCATTCACAAGGACGCCGCGGGCCGGCTGACCAGCTCCGAGCTCGCCGAGCTGGACGAGCAGGAGCTGGCGGCTTACGACGTGGTCGACGAGACGCGCGGCCTGCTGTCGGTGGGCGACATTGCCAGGGTGGGCGCATGCATCGCGCCCGAGTCGTCGGCGGTGCTGATGGTTATCGAACACGCGTGGGCGCGGGATCTCGAGCAAACGGTGCGGGCAGCCAACGGGCGCATCGTGCTGCACGAGCACGTTGCGCCCGATGTGGCCGACGCCGCGGTGAACTACCGCGCTCTAGATCGCTAGAGCCACGTACGGGCAAACACCTACGGACGGTTCTCGGATTGGTTGACTCCGCTGTTCAGCCTGCCACCACACTGGGAGCTGACAGGCTGGGCAGCCTCGACGGGTGACGGGGCTCAGGCTCCGCGTGAGCGGTCCGAGGAGTTGTGCGGGTTGCTCTGGCGGCCCGTTGGCTGCGTATCGGGCGTCGTGGTGCGGCTGACGGAGAAGCTCGAGCCGTCCGAGCCGACGGTACCCGTCGTCACCATCGCTTGCCCCGAGGCGTTGTCGATGTCGCCACCGACTTCGAAAAGGCGGACATCAGGGTCATGTGAGTAACTCCAGCGCGGTGTTCGTCGTTTGAAACAGGAGAGGATCGTCTCGCGTTGAGACTGACGTTGGAGGACGCGAAACAGGCATGAGCGGGATTCGTCGGTCGAAGAGGCTATTCGCCCTGGCGACAGCTGTGGCGCTGCCCGTGATGATCGGCGCGGTGCCCGCACCCGCCGCGACCTGGTTTGCGCCCAACTCCGGCAACGGGGATGCAACCTCGCGCAACTGGGCGGGCTACGCCGCGACCGGCGGTAGCTTTACGGCCGTGAGCGGCAGCTGGACCGTGCCCACGGTGACGCCCAGCGGCGGGTTGAGCAGCGACGCCGTCTGGGTCGGCGTCGGCGGGGTCACCAGCCAGGATCTGATCCAGGTCGGAACCCAGGACCTGGTGCAGGGCGACCAGGTCAGTCGGCAAGCCTGGATCGAGATGTTGCCCGACGCCTCGCAGGCCGTGCTGCCGGTCAATGCCGGCGACTCGATCAACGCATCCGTCGTCCAGCAAAGCGCGGGAGCCTGGCAGCTCACGATCACCGACACGACGACGCAAAAGAGCTATCAGACCAGCGTGGCGTATCAGTCGTCGTTGTCGTCGGCGGACTGGATCGTCGAAGCGCCCACCGATGGGCGCCAGGAGGTCACGCTCGACAACTTCGGCAACGTCGCGTTCACCAACGGCTTGACCACCGACAACGGCAGCGCGCAGCAGAGCATCGGTGGGGTCAACGCCCAGACCATCACCATGGTCACTGCCGACGGGACAGCGATCGCCGTCCCCTCGAGCCTGGCTTCCACCTCGGGCAGCAGCGGGAGCAGCTTCAGCGTGGCGCGCACGGGCCCCGCGGCGACGGGTGCGCCCGAGCCGCGGCCAGGGTACGAACGTGTACCCGGTGGGCCGATCCCGTTCCCGATCGTGCCGCGGCGCGGCTTCCGCTGGGATCCGGCCCCGTGGGGCTGGTAGTCGTTTAGAGGGCGCGCCGCTAGCTGCTCAGCCAGACGTCATTCGGCATCAGAAACTCGGTCATGTTGTAGCTGAAGCCCTGCACCCTGGCCGTGGTGACGGTGCGCGGCACCGTGTTCGAAAACGGCATGGCCCACGACTGATCAAGGATGTAGTCGAGCCACTGGGCGTAGACCTGCTTCTGCTTCGCCGGATCCGTCTCTTTGAGCAGGCCGTCGGCAAGCTGCGAGTACTCGTCTGACTTGAAGCTGGCCCAGTTGGCGTTGGGGCTGTAGTACGCGTTCCCCCAGAAAAACGCCGGGTGGAGCTGACCGAACAGGCTGGCGTTGGCCGCCAGGCCCGTGAACTTCGAGTTGAACAGCTGGTCGATGAAGCCAACCTGCTGCATGCCATTCAGCGTCGCGGTGACGCCAATCTTGGCCAGATCAGCCTGGTAGATCTGCAGGACGGTCGCGTAGTCGGCTGAGACACTGGAGTACAGCAGCTCCACAGTGGGATTCGCCACGCCGGACTGCTGCACAAGGCTTTTGGCCTTGTCCAGGTCGAAGGCGTAGGCCTGGTCCTTGGCCGCGTCGTACGCCGGACTGCTCGGCACGAGTGGCAGGGCTTTGGGGGTGCCAACACCCAGCAGGATGGTGTCGGTCCAGCGTTTGCGGTCGATCGCGTAGTTGAGCGCCTGCCGAAACAGCTGGTTGCCAGTCGGCGCGGAGCCATCTTTGGTTTGCGCCAGCAACAGGTTCACCGAGCCGCTGTTCTGGTTGTAGACCACCTGGTAGTTGGGATCCTTGACGAGCCGCATGGCATCGCGCAGGGTGGGCAAGATGGCGACGTCGATGCCTCCGCCCTCGACTTCGCTGATCATCGCCTGCGGATCCGTGTAGATCTTGACCTGGATGCCATCCAGGTATGGCTTGCCCGATTGCCAGTAGTTGGGATTCTTCTTCATCGAGATGTGATCGCCCTGCACCCACTCCACGAACGAAAAGGGCCCGGTCCCCACCGGCTGGTTTTGTTCGGGCGGCGTCTGCGGATCGATCAGGTTCGTCCAGGCCAGGACGTTGAAGATGGCTGGCCACGGCTGAGAGGCATGCAGAACCACCGTGTTGGCATCCGGTGTTTCGACGGAAGCCAGGGGGCTGAAGAAATTCGCCTTGATCCCGCCGTCGATCTTGTGGTCTGACTGGATGCGGTTGTAGTTCCAGGCGACGTCTTCGGCGCTGAAGGCGCGGCCGGTGTGCCAGGTGACACCGGGTCGCAAATGGAACGTGACCTGGGTGAAGTCCGGATTGGCTTCCCAGCTTTCGGCGAGCGCCGGGTGGGGCTGGAGGGAGCCGTCGAGGTCCACCAGGCGATCGAAGATCGCGTAGGTGATGTGCTGGCCGTTGATCCAGTGGCCGTCCAGGTTGGGCAGGTCGCCGAGGTTGCCTTCGGTCAGGGTGCCGCCGGACCTTGGTTGGCCTTTGGGCGCGCTCAGGGGCGCCGTGGAGTTGGGGCTGACGCCGACCGGCAAGAAGCCGGCCTGCGCCGCGGGGTCATTCAGCGCGATGGCTGCCTGCGTTGGCGCCGCGGCTGGCGCGCTCGAAGTTGCGGCAGCCGCCGCGGCTGTTGGCTGGGGCGCCGCGGGCGGAGCGGTGGTCGCCGGCGCGGCTGGCGTCGGCACCTGACACGCCACCAGCAGCGTGACGCCGACGGCCGAGCCGAGCATGCGGAGCGCGCCGCGGCGGCTGACTGCCATCACCGACCACCTGGTCCCGACGGCCCGACACTGGCCCACTGGTCCGCGTAGGGCTGCATGACGCGCGGCTCGCGGCTCGGGTCGGTGATTTGCTCGACCTCGGCGGTGTATTCGACGGTGTTGCCCTCGGGGTCCTTGTAGTACGAGAAGAGGTTGTTGCCGAAGAGGTGGCGGCCCGGTCCCCACGCGCGCGGAATGCCACGTTCGCCGGCGTAAAAGACGGCCTTGATCCATTCCTCCCAGTCGCGCATCTCGAAGGCGGCGTGATGGAAGCCTGGCACGCCGTCGCGCGCCTGGCCGAAGGCGAGCGAGTGATGGTTGGCGTTGCACGCCCAGAAACTGAGCCCGCCGATGAAGCGGTCGGTCAGCTTGAAACCCAGGGCCTCGCGATAGAAGGCTTCGCTGGCGGTTTGATCGCGCACGTTCAACACGACGTGATTGAGCGCGGTCGGTTTGACGTCCTCACGTTTGTAGGGATCGCCGATCGATTCGACACCGGCCACGAGCTCGATCAGGAAGCCGTCGGGGTCGCGCAGGCGCAGGGCGCGCTTGACGCCTGGCTCGAGGTCGGACGTGGGCGGGGTCACGATCTCGACGCCGCGCGCCAGCAGCTCCTCGTGCGCCCGGTCGACGTCGTCCACCGACGGGACCTGGAGCGCCACGTGGTGCATGCCTGACGGGTCAGACTCGGATTCCGTCAGTGTGAGTACGTGATGGTCGGGGCCGTCCGCGCGGAAGAACATCTGGCGGCCGAACTCGTCGACCTGTTGGAGCCCCCAGCGGTCGTTATAGAACTCGGCCTGCGTGCTCAGGCTTTTGGCCTGCAGACCGACGTGGGCGAGCCTGGTCACCTGTACCATGGATTGGCACCTCCTCTTTGAAGCGTAAATCTACGGCACCGTGACGCTGGACGCTGCATTCCAGGTGCTTATGCAGGCATGCTCTGAGGCTATACCTCGGTGGCCGCGGCCATTCCCCACGGTGGGACAGGCGTCGGTGGAGGTCAGCCTCCGAGATGCCAGCGGCATACATGTGACAACCCGGTTACCGCGATCCTTGTCGCACCGCCAGGTCGCAGCACTGCTCACACCTGAGGGCTCGTGGCTGTCGCATTATCAGAGGTTGAGGAGGCTGCCGGGGTTGTCGCTCAGCATGCGGTGCAGGTCGGCTTCGGAAACGCCGTTGTCGACCAGCTGGTGCGCCACCTTGCCAAAGACCTCCGACGGCAACGGCGACGTCGCCTGGCCCGTGTCCGAGCCCAGCGTGGTGCGCTCCGGTCCGACTTCTTTAATCCAGTTGACGAGTCGACCAATCGGGTACTCCGGCCGCTCGCGGTAGTACATGCTGACCTCGTGCTCGATGAACGCCCCCATCTGCGCCAGCTCGCGGCCCT
>JAFAWJ010000296.1 GCA_019242065.1 Chloroflexota bacterium | reverse complement strand
TACGAGCGGCGGTTGACGAAGCGCACCGACTCAATCGTCTGCTGACCGCGCACGCGCACGGTCCGGCCGGTATTGCCAACGCGGTGGATGCTGGAGTGGACTGCATCGAGCACTGCTCGTTTCGCGTTGCTGGCGGCCGTCAGGTGGACCCGCATTTGATCGAGCGCATTGCGGAGCGAGGCATCGCCGTGTCGCCCACGGTCGGCACGGTAGCGACGGATCGGCCCGGCACGTCGAATCTCGCCGAACGCTTTCTGCCCATCCTGGAGGGCATGCACCGGGCCGGAGTCCGCATCATCGGCGCACCGACGCCGGGATCTCGCCGCGCAAGCCGCACAACGTGCTGCCGTACGGCGTCGCGTTTCTCGCTCGAGCGGGCATGACGAATGCCGAAGCGTTGGCCGCGGCAACGTCAATTGGCGCCGCGGCGTGCGGCGTGGGTGATCGCAAAGATGCCGTGGCGCCCGGTAAAGACGCGGACCTGTTTGCCGTGGCGGGTGACCCCACGCGTGACGTGGGTGCGCTCCTGAACGTGACTGCCGTGTTTCGGGCGGGTCGGCGAGTCGATGTGACGTAGTTCATAGAGGTCCGCCGGGTCCTCGCGTAGCGTGATGCGCACGATGAACACACTCGATCTGTCCCACCCGGCCGACGCCGAGCGTGCCGCCGTTGCGATCGCGGACGGCGCGATTGTGGGTCATGCCTTCGGCCATTTTTATGTGATCACCACCCGTCCCGACGCCGATGTCGTTCGCGGTGTCAATGTGATGAAGGGTCGTCCCGCCAATCAGGTCGGGAGTGTGACGACGATCCGCACGCTGATCCCGCGGCTCTTCGACTGGACGCGTCTGCCGGAGGGTCTGACGCGGCGTACCGTCAACGACCTGATCGACCGTCTGTTCAGCATTGGACCGTTTGGGTTTCGAGGTCCGGCCGCGGCGCACATTCCGGAGCACCTGGCGGCTTATGACGGCGAGATCCGTACCACGCAAGTCATTGCGCCTGGCTATGGTTGCCCATCCAATGCGTTGCTCCAGCGCGCGATGGATCTGCTCGACGTCGAACTCCTGTACATCACATCCGCAAACCGCTCCCGACACGTCACGGGCGCGGAGGACGAGCCGGCGCACTGGACGGCGGCAGGCCTCCAGTCGGAGTTCGGACACGAACGGAATTTCGTGCTGGTCCGCCACCGCGACGAGGTGGAGGCACGCGCGATGTACCCGCTGCATGCGCCGATGTCCACCACGATTCTCGGCTTTCATCGTCTCGGTATGCCAGACCAGCACGGCCGCCCGCGGCTGATTGTGGAGCGGCACGGGTCTCTGGCGATTGGCGCGCTCGCACCCATCGTGGCGGCCTATGGGTTCGGCCTGGAGTTGGGACCGAAGGCCACCCACCGTCTGGCGCTCCGCACATACGACAAGTTGGCACAGGCAGCGTGACGGCATGCGAACACCGATCCGCATCGGGATGATTGTCCCGAGCTCCAACACGACGATGGAGACCGAGGTGCCGGCGATGTTGCGTCGCCGTGAAGCGGCTGCGCCAGATTCGGAGCGATTCACGTTTCACTCCAGCCGCGTGGCCATGCAGCGTGTCAGTCCGGAGGAGCTGGCGCGGATGGATGCCGCAAGCGACCGGTGCGCGGCGGAGTTATCCGACGCACGGTGCAATGCGCTCGCCTACGCGTGCCTGGTGGCCATCATGGCCGCTGGACCGAAGTATCACCTGGCCGCCGAGCAACGCCTATCACAGACCGCCTCAGCGAATGGGTGCAACGCGCCGGTGATCACCAGCGCCGGCGCCCTGGTCGACGGAATCCGCGCGATCGGCGCGCGCCGCGTGGCGCTCGTCGCGCCGTACCTGCGTCCACTGACCGGACTGGTAATCAGATATCTGGAAGATTTCGAAATCCAGGTCGTCGATTCGGTCAGTCTGGAGGTTGCGGACAACCTGGAGGTTGGTCGACTGGATCCTATGGCACTCCCGGCTATCGCGCGGCGGCTGGATCTGTCGCGGGCGGACGCGCTGGTGCTGTCGGCGTGCGTGCAGATGCCGTCGCTGCCGGCGATCCCGGTGGCGGAGCAGGCTCTCGGGCTGCCCGTGTTGTCGGCGGCGACTGCGACGGTGTAGCAGCT
>JAFAWJ010000022.1 GCA_019242065.1 Chloroflexota bacterium | reverse complement strand
TTCATCATCATCGACATGGAGCACGCACCCCTCAGCACCGACGTCGTCTACGGCATGATCACCGTCGCCGAGCGCTGCAATATGGCCGCCCTTGTCCGCTTGCGCGGCCACGACACCGCGACTGCCAACATGTTCATGGACGCCGGCGCCTCAGGCGTCCTGGTACCCCACTGCTCGCCGTACCGGGTCGCCAAGGAGCTGATCGGCGACATGGTCTTCCCGCCCAGGGGCCGTCGCGGCGCCGGCGGCGGCGGCCGCGCCACCCGCTGGGGCATCGACGGCGCCGACGAATATCGGCGCGGCGGTGACAAGGGTGTCGTGCGTGTCCCGATGATCGAAGACCCGGAAGCCGTCGACGACATCGACAACATCCTGGCCCTGGATGGCGTCGACGCGGCATTCATCGGTCAGGGTGACCTGACTCAGACGCTCGGTAATCGTCAAAAGGCCCAGTCGCTGGTGGATTCGGCGCTGGCCGCGTGCGTGGCTCGCGGCGTTCCAGCCGCAACCACCGCCTACGGCAACGACGTCGCATCGCGATTCCAGCAGGGGTTCAAGTGGCTGGCGATCGCCAACGATACGGGCACCTTCACCCACGCCGTTCAGCAACGTCTCGCGCTGGCCCGCGGGGCCATGGAAGTCCCCACGGAATAAGGGAGTCTCACGTTCTCATGCAGCACGGTCTTTCGCGTCGCGCGGCTCTGCGCGTCCTCGGTCTCGGAGCCGCGGGCGGGCTCCTGGCAGCCTGCGCGCCCAGCGCGCCAGGCGCGTCCTCGCCCACCTCGGTGCCAGCAGCCGCGTCTACCCCCGCCGCGGCCGGCGCCGCCGTCAGCGTCGCGCAAGCCACTCCGGCCGCCGCCGCGACCACGGCCTCGCAGCCCAAGCGCGGCGGGTCGCTCAAGGTCGGCCAGATCGGCGATGCCGCGCGGCTCGACGGTCAACTGGTGACCACCGTCGACGCCACCTGGATGCCGTACGACCGGCTGACCGCCTACGATGCCAACCTCAAGCCGCAGCCGATGCTGGCCGAGAGCTGGGATTTCAGCAGCGACTTCAAACAGCTCAAGCTCAACTTGCGCCAGGGCGTGCAGTTTCACTCCGGACGTGAGTTCACCAGCGACGACGTGAAGTGGAATCTCATGCACGTCCAGGATCCCAAAGTGGCGGCTGGCGCGCTGATCTTGCAGAGCAAGTGGTACACGTCGGTCGAGACTCCCGACAAATACACCGTGATCCTCGGCTCCGATCAGCCGCGTCCGGCCACCTTCGATTTCTTCGAGTTCTTCGACATCGTCGACAGCGAAACGGCCGACGGCATGCAGACCCTGGTCGGGACCGGACCGTTCAAATTCGTCGAGTGGGCACAGGGCGATCACATGCTGTTCGCTCGCAACCCGAATTACTGGCAATCCGGCTTGCCGTACCTCGACGAGGTGCGCATCGTCATCCAGAAAGATGGCCAGGCGATGATGCTGCAACTCGAGTCAGGCGCGCTCGACGCGGCTGACGGGCCGCCGCTGCCTGACTTTGCACGCCTGGCCAACGACTCCGACTACACCGAGTGGACCGTTCCCAGCGGCACCAACGTGATCGGCGTCAACACCACCCAACCGCCAACCGACAACAAACTGGTTCGCCAGGCACTGGCGTACGCGCTCGATCGACAGCGCATCGTGTCCACGATCTATTCCGGCACCGGAACTCCGCAAGCGCTGCCGTGGGAGTCGAACTCGCTCGCCTTTGATGCGACCAAGAACAGCGCCTACGCGTTCGACCTGGACAAGGCGAAGTCGGTGCTGACGCAAGCGGGCGCCTCGAACCTGGCCTTCGACCTGGTCACCACGACTGGCTCTCAGGAGACAGACAGCCTGGCCCAGTTGTATCAGGCGAATCTGGCGACTCTGGGGATCACCGTCACGATCCGACCGTACGACACGGCGACGTACCTGGATCAGATCAACAACCACAAATACACCGGCGCCTACATCGGCGTGATTGCCTACGCCGGGATGGAGCCGGTGACGCGCATGGCCAACAGCCGCCACCTGGACCCCTCCGGCAACAGCAACACCGGCTACACCAGCCCGGAGTACGTGCAATTGTTCAACGAGGCCTCGTCAGAGCCCGATAGCG
>JAFAWJ010000972.1 GCA_019242065.1 Chloroflexota bacterium | reverse complement strand
TGACGAGCAGCGTGAGTTTCTGGCGTTCACCCGCGGTCTGATCGCGTTCCGAGCCGAGCACCCGATCCTGCGCCGCCGACGTTATTTCGAGGGTCTGTTCCTGCCGGGCGCGGACATCAAAGACCTGACCTGGTTCAAGCTCGACGGTACGGAGGTTCACGACGAGGAGTGGACCGACGGTGACGCGCGCTGGCTGGCGATGCGGCTGGCCGGTGAGGCGATCGACGAGCGTGAGGCGGAGGGTGGCCGGATCTCCGACGAAACGCTGCTCGTCCTGCTCAACACCCACCACGAGGAGCAGACCTTCACCCTGCCCGAAAGCGGTGGCGGCGACGCGTGTGTCTGGGAACAACTGATGAATACCGAACAACCGGGTCCCCCAGCGCCGTCGGCCGACTTTCACGCGGTGGGCGCCGCCTACGCACTTGCTCCGCGCTCGCTCGCGCTGTTCCGGCGCGTCGAGTCGCCCGCGTGATCGTCGTCGGCCTGATGTCGGGCACGTCGGTGGACGGTATCGACGCGGCGGTCATCGACGTTGCTCACGTCGACGACACGCTCAGCGTCTCCCTGTTGGTGTACGCCGAGTCCTCGCTCGACGAACGGCTGCGCGAGCGCATCCACGCGCTGTTCAGTCCCACGCGCAGCCGCATCGACGAGGTGTGTGAAGTCAACGTGCTGCTTGGCGAGGCGTTTGCGCAGGCAGCCGCCCACGCCTTGCGGCAGGCCGGCGTCCAGGCGGACCTGGCGGCATCCCACGGCCAGACGGTGTGGCACGAAGTTACCCCCGGGCGAACGCGGTCGACACTGCAACTGGCCGAGCCGTCGGTGATTGCCGAGCGCCTGGGGGTCACGACGGTCGCCGATTTCCGTCCGCGCGACATCGCAGCGGGTGGTCAGGGTGCGCCGCTGGCGTCGTGGGGCGACGCGCTGTTGTTCGGGGACGACCGGTTGGGCCGCGCGGTCCAGAACATCGGCGGCATCGGCAACGTGACCTGGGTGCCACCCGGCGGTCAGTGGGAGGCGATGCTTGCCTTCGACACCGGGCCGGGCAACGCCCTGATCGACCACGCCGTGTGGCGGCTCACCGGCGGCATGCAGCGCTTCGACGTCGACGGCGCCATGGCCGCCGCTGGTCGCGCGGACGACCTGCTGCTGGCGGACCTGCTCGCCGACCCGTATTTTCTGCAGCAGCCGCCAAAAAGCACCGGCCGCGAGCTGTTCGGGGCCCAGTTCGCCGACCCATTAATCGACCGCGCGCTGGCGGAGGGCCTGTCGACTCCAGACATCCTGGCGACGTTGACCGCGTTCACGGCGCATTCGATCGCCGACCAGTACCGTCGGTTCCTGCCGGGTCGTCCGGATGAGGTGGTTGTCGGCGGTGGTGGCTCACGCAATCCCGTCTTGATGCGCTTACTGTCCGAGCTGCTGGATCCAGCCCAGATCCGGTTGCACGAGGACTTCGGCCTGCCGTCGCTGGGTCGCGAGGCGGTCTATTTCGGGCTGATGGGCCACGAGGCGTTGCACGGCCGCCCGAACACGGTCCCGAGCTGCACGGGCGCGGCGCACACCGTGGTCATGGGCAAGGTCGTCCCCGGTGCGAACTACCGCGAGCTGCTACGCCAGGTGAGCTCGTCCTCGAAAATCCGCCCCCGCCGCCTGACCATCACCGTGTGACGCTATCCGCGTGCTGACTTCGGCTCAAGGTGAACCAGAACGCCAGCTCGAACCGCGCTATCGGCGCGTGCTCTCCTTTGGCGACCTCCTCGACGAGAGCATCGGCCTGTTCCGTCGCCACTGGGCCGTCTTCGCGATGGTCAGCGCCGTGTGGCTGCTGCCGCCTGGGGTGATCACAGTCCTGGTGACCGCCAGCGGCGCACTCAGCACCACCGCCGCGATCGGCCAGATCGAAGCCGGCGTCCAACCCGACCTGACGTCGTTCAAAGGCTTCGCCGCCGCGTTCGTGCTGATCTATGTCGTCTCGGCGCTGTTCTTCCTGGCCTGGACGTCGGCCATCGTCGTGACCACCGACGAGTACGTGCACGCGGTGGAGCCGAAGCTCGGCAGGATCCTGGCTCGGACGCTGCGTCGCTACCTGCCGGCGCTACTGGCCGGCCTGGTGTACGGGTTGGCGATGGTCGTGCTGGTCATCCTGGCGACCCTGATCTTCGTCCTGTTCGTCGTGGCGGTGCCTGTCAGCCTGATCGCCATTCTGGCCGCGCTCGCTGGCGGCGTGATCTGGGCGTTTCAGCCGCGAGCCCGCACCGCCTGGCTCAAGTGGCTGATCATTATCACCACGCCCTTTGGCTTACCAATCTATTTTGGCGGCATCTGGTCGATGTACCTGTGCGCCGCCGTACTCGAACGGCAAGGTCCGATCGGTGCGCTGCGGCGCAGCATGCAACTGGTGAATCGGCACTGGTTTCGCGTCGTGGCGATCCTGTTTGTCGCCGGCATGATTGTCAGCGTCCTGCAGTCGGCGCCGGCGTTGATCGTGCAACTGCCAATTCGGATCAGCGCCGCGTTGCGCGGCGAGCTCGAGCCGAGCGGTCCGGAGCTGGCGGCCGGTACGGCCGTCGGCGTCGTGGCGCAGGTGCTGTTCGCCAGTATGGCCTCGATCGTCTACGCGATGGTGTTCGTCGACCTCCGCAACCGGCGCGAAGGCACCGACCTGGCCGAACGCCTGAGCCGCCTCGAGTCGGAAACAACCGTCAGCTCGCCCACGCCGACTGATGGGTGAAGACGAAGGCCGGGCGCTCGCCCAGCTGCACGCGATTCTGGCGCAACCCCAGTTCCAAGTCGATCGTTCGGTCCCGTGGTGGCAGCAGCTGCTCGGCCCGGTGTTCGATCTGGTGTGGAGTCTGCTGGCGCAGCTTGGCCAGCTGGTCCTGGATACCGTCAATGGCCGCCAGGGGTCGATCGGCGTCTCGGTGCTGGTCGTGAGCGCCGCCGTGCTGGTTCTGACCGTAAGCTATCTCGTGCGAACGGTACGCCTGTCGGTGGTGCGCGAGGCGCAGTTGCATACCGCGAGTCTCGCCGAGCGGCGCGAACGCTCTGACCAGCTGTGGCGCTCGGCGCAACAGCTCGCCGCCGCCGGGCAGCTGGCTGAGGCGACGCGGCTGGCGTATTTGTCGGCGCTGTATGCGCTCGACGAGCGGGCGGTGCTGCATGTCGAGACGAACCTGACCAATCGCGAGCACGCCGAGCGGCTGAAGCAGCGGCATCCGGCGCTGGGCGACAGCTTCACGGAGCTGGTGGACGGCTACGAGCGCGTGCGCTACGGCCATTCGCCCGTTGCGGACGAGACCTTCAGGAAGTTCAGCGCTCGCGCCGAGCAGGTGCGCCAGTCAGTACTGGAAGCCGGCGCCGCATGAACTCTGGTGCTGACTACACGGCGTGGCTCTCCAGTAACGCCTGGCTGGCGGGTCAATTGACGCGAAGTTTCCGAATTGTGACGTCCGCATGACGCTTTTTGGGCCCGCGTGACGCTTTTTTCGTTCCGGCGTGACGGTCCGTGTGACGGTTCGTGATTACGCTCAGACGCGGATGAATGCGAGCGCGGGCGGCGGCGTGCAGGCGACAGCGGACACGGCGGTGGCGATAGCAGTGACAGGTGACCCACGAGGGAGCACGCTTCGCCAGGACCAGAGCGGCCGGCGTCCACGCCCCGTGGCGTGCGGCACCTGCGCCCGGGTGCCGCGGTGAGCCGCATTCGCTCGAGCATGCTGCTGCTGGGTATCGCCGTGGCGGCCATCCTGATTGGTGGCTTGCGCCTCCTCACCGAGCAGGCCCAGCTGCCACCCGGCAGCAGCGGCTCGGCGCAGCCCGACGGCACTCTGGCCCTGTACGACTGGCTCGGCGGCCTGGGCGCTCAGCCCCAGCGCCTGACCGACACCGCCATCGACCCTGGCGTCTCGACCGTCATGATCGTCGAGCCGCCCGCCATCCTCGATCAGCCCACCACCGCCGCGCTCGACGCCCTCGCCGACCGCGGCGGCACCATCGTCCTGGCCGGCGACTCCCTCCAGTGGCTGGTCTCCGCTCGCGCCCTGGGCGCGGACGTCGAGCCGCTGAGCGCCCCGTCGGGGACGGCCACCTCGCCCGACGGCCTCACCCTGTCCTTCCCGAGTCGCTATCGCTTGCACTCCAGCGCCGACGGCGCCGAGCCACTCCTGGTGCGCGATAACGGCGACTGGGTGGCGATGCAGATGCCGTATCGCCAGGGGAATCTGATCGTGGTCGCCTCGCCCGAGCCCTTCACCAACGCGGGCCTCGCGGACGACGCGACCGCCCGCTTCGTCTTCCGCCAGGTCGTCTCGCCGGCGATTACCGCGGGCCAGTCGGTGGCCCTGGACGAGATCGACCGCTCCGGCTTTGCCTCGAGCAGCGCCGCGGCGCCCACCATGGCCCAGCTCCTGTTCCAGACATCCACCGGCCGGGCGATCCTGTACGCCGCGGTGCTGACGTTCGTGTTTCTGTTGCTGGCCGGCCGGCGCCTGGGTCCGCCGGTGTACCTGCGCTCGGCGGCCGACTCGCCGCGCACCATGTACGAGCACGTCCAGATGCTGGCCAACCTGTACCGTCGCGCAGGCCAGCTGGCCGTGGTGCGCGAGACGCTGAGCCGGCACTACGCGCGCACGCTCGCGCGCGGCACGCTGCCCGCCGATCGCGCCGCCCACCTCAACGCAGCCCTGGCCCAGGTCGAGACCGCGCGCACGGAAGGTGAGCTGGTCACCGCCGTGGCCGCGATCGAGAACAGCCGATGACCCCCGCCGAATTTCACGCGGCCGCGCTGGCCCGCAGCCGCGGCGTGCTGGTCGACCTTGACGAGCCGTTCGGCTTGCTGCTCATCGCGCTGCTGGTCGGCGGCAACGTGCTGGTCGAAGGCGTGCCCGGTACCGCCAAGACTCTCATGGCCCGCTGCCTCGCGGCCCTGCTCGGCACCGCCGACGACACCAGTGTCGAGCGCTTCCACCGCATCCAGTTCACGCCGGACCTGATGCCCTCGGACATCCTCGGCACCAGTGTGTTCCACCTCCAGTCCGCCACGTTCACCTTCCGCCCCGGGCCGATCTTCGCCAACGTGGTGGTTGCCGACGAAGTCAACCGCGCTCCGGCCAAGACCCAGTCCGCCCTGCTGGAGGCGATGGAGGAGCACCAGGTGACGGTCGAGGGTAAGCGGATGCCGCTGCCACCGGTGTTCCTGGTGGTCGCCACCCAGAATCCGGTGGAGTTTGAAGGCACGTATCCGCTGCCCGAGGCGCAGCTGGACCGTTTTCTGTTCAAAGTGCTGGTCGAGTATGGCACTGCCGAGGCGGAGCGGGGCGTCGTCCAGCGCCACCACGCTGGCCTGCAGGTCACCGATCTGTCGGGGGCGGGGCTGGCACCGGTAGTCGACCTGGCAACGGTGCTGGACCTCCGCGCGCAGGTCGCTGCTATGAAGGTCGACGACTCGGTGACCGACTACCTGGTGGCCATCGGTCGCGCGACGCGCAGCGCCCCCGAGGTGGAATACGGCGCCAGCGTGCGCGGCGCGCTGGGCTTGCTGCATGCCAGCAAAGCCATGGCCGCCTTCAGCGGCCGCGACTACGTGACTCCTGACGACGTCAAAGCCGTGGCCGCTCCCGTCTTGCGCCACCGCGTGGTGCTGAAGCCCGAAGCCGAACTGGACGGTCTGCGGCCGGATGACGTGATCCACCGCGTACTGGGGTCTGTGCCTGTTCCTCGCTGATTGTTGGTGCGAGTTCGCGCATGCACGGCTGGGTGCTGACGCAACGGGTCGGGCGACGGCAGCCCCCCGCCGCCGGTCGCTCCCTGCGGTCGCTCCCTCCCGCGACGACCCCCCGTGTACGCGTTAGCGGGCCGGCTGGAGTTCAGGCGCTGGGGCGGGGATCTGGCCTGAAATGTGCTGGCCGATATCGGCCTGATCCCACGTTGGCATGCCACCCGGCTGCGCAGGGCCACGCGCCTCCGCGCCGCGTCGTCGTCGCGCGGAATCCACGCTTTGAACGTCCACTTCTCGCCAGTATTGACGACTGCCAGTCGCAGCGAC
>JAFAWJ010000949.1 GCA_019242065.1 Chloroflexota bacterium | reverse complement strand
GGCGTGGTCTTCGGCGCGCTGATCGGCCTGCTGCAGGGATCCATCATTGCGTACGGGGGGGTGCCGTCGTTCATCGTCACCCTCGGCGGCTTCCTGGTCTGGCGCGGGCTCATCTTTGCGTACGCCCAGGGTCAGACGCTCGCGCCTATGGACGTGATCTTTGCCCTCCTGGGTGGTGGGCCGAACGGCTCACTGGGCGAGATCGGCAGCTGGCTGGTGGGCATCCTCGGTTGCGCGGGCATCATCCTGGCGACCTTCGCCAACCGACGGCGACGTCAGAAGTACGGGTTCGCGGTCCGACCCGTGTGGGCGCTGGTCACAGTCCTGGTGGTCAGCTGCGGCATCGTGCTTGGCGCGGTCTGGGTGGCCAACAGCTACCCGTGGCCGGCTGCCCTGGCGCAGCAATATGCGCGCGCCCACGGGATTGCCGAGCCACCGGGCGGCCTGCAGATTCCGACGGGCATCGCCTACCCCGTCCTGATCACCATCGGTGTCGCGCTGGTGATGACCTTCATCGCGACGCGGCGGCGGTTTGGCCGCTACGTGTTCGCCATTGGCGGCAACCCCGACGCGGCTGAGCTGGGCGGCATCAACGTCCGCTGGACAATCACCAAGACCTACGTTTTGATGGGCGTGCTGGTGGCCGTCGCCGCGGCGGTGCAGACCGCGCGCTTGAACGCGGCTGTCACCAATCTGGGCGTGCAGAACGAGCTGGATGTCATCTCGGCGGCGGTCATTGGCGGCAGCTCGCTGTCGGGCGGCGTTGGCACCATTCCCGGCGCGATCCTGGGTGCGGTGGTAATGCAGTCGCTGCGCTCGGGCATGGTCATGCTGAAAGTGGACTCGCCGACACAGGACATTGTGGTCGGCATCGTGCTGGTCGCCGCCGTGTGGCTCGACACGTATCTGCGCCGCCGCTCAGGGAACCATCGGTGAGCGACCAGCAACCCGCGCTGGTGGAAATGCGCCATATCCGCGTCGCATTTGGCGGTGTGCACGCCGTCGACGACGTGAGCGTCGACCTGCTACCAGGTGAAGTGATCGGATTGGTGGGCGGCAACGGGGCTGGCAAGAGCACGCTCATGCGGGTGCTGTCGGGCGCGCATCCGGCGGACTCTGGCGAGATCCTCATCGAAGGCAAGCCAGCGGTGATCGCCAATCCGCGCGACGCCAAGAGCCTGGGGATCGAGACGATCTACCAGACGCTCGCGCTCGCCGACAACATCGACGCGCCAGGCAACATGTTCCTGGGTCGCGAATTGCTGACGCGCGACGGGTCGCTCGACGACGCGGCCATGGAGTCCGCCACACGCAATGTCATGCAGCGGCTGAATCCGAACTTCACGAACTTCAAGACGGCGGTCGGTTGGCTCTCGGGTGGTCAGCGACAGGCGGTGGCGATTGCGCGCGCCATTCACTTCAATGCGCGGATCCTGATCATGGACGAGCCGACGGCGGCGCTCGGTCCAGCGGAGACGGCGCAGGTGCGGGAGTTGATCCAGCAGTTGAAAGCCGAAGGGATCGGCATCTTTCTGATCAGCCACGATATCCACGACGTCTTCGACCTGGCCGATCGCATCAGCGTGATGCTGCACGGGCGGCTGGTGGGCACGGTGGACAAGACGGTGGTGACCACCGACGAGGTGCTGGCGATGATCATCATGGGCAAGCTGCCAGGTCAGGTGACCCAATCCGATCTGGCGGAGCTGCACTAGCAAACTAGCCTGCCAGCATCCGCGCTGTCGACGTTGTACTGACAAGTAGTTTCGCTAACGTGACAAACGTGGTGTCTCTCGATCGTGACAAACAGCGTGTCCCAAGCGACGTGACCGACACCTGGTCCGCCGACAACGTGACAAACATCGTGTCCGCGACCGCGTTGACAGACATCGTGTAGCGACAAGGGGTTTAGCGCTGGATGAGTTATGAACCCACAAAAGAAGACAGATTTACGACGGGGTTGTGGTGTACGGCCTTCAACGGTCGCGAGGTGTTTGGGGTACCGGTGCGCCCGCCCCTGGATCCTCTCGACAACATCCGTGGCCTCGCCAAAATCGGCTGCTACGGCTTCGCCTACCACGACGACGACCTGATTCCTTTCGGCTCATCGAAAGCCGACGCCGAGCGCATCATCGCCGAAGCGCAAAAGGTCATGGACGGCGAAGGCATCCACAACACCATGGCCACCTGCAACCTGTTCGAACAGCCGGTCTTCAAGGATGGCGCGTTCACCTCCAACGACGCCCGCATTCGCGCCTTTGCCATCCAGAAATCGCTCAAGGCCATCGACCTCGGCGCCCGCCTGGGCGCCAGCGTGTATGTGATGTGGGGTGGACGCGAGGGCCTGGAAGTGGAAGCGTCCAAGAATCCAGTCGAATCGGTCAAGCGCTACCGCGAGGCGGTCGAGTTCCTGGCGCACTACATCCAGGGCCAGGGCTACGCAATGCGGATCGCCATCGAACCGAAGCCGAACGAGCCGCGCGGCGACATTTTCCTGGCGACGATCGGCCACGTACTGGCCTTCATCAGCACACTCGACTCCGCCATCCGCGACGTGGTGGGCGTCAATCCTGAGATCCAGCACTCGCGCATGGCGGGCATGAACACCGTGCACGAGGTCGCCCAGGCGCTCGAGATGGGCAAGCTGTACCACTTCGACCTCGGCGCCCAGAAACCGACGCGCTACGACCAGGACCTCCGCTTCGGGTCGGAGGACATCAAGGAGTCCTTCTTCATCGTCAAGCTGCTGGAGGATCACGGCTGGAGTGGTCCGCGCCACTTCGACGTCAAACCCTATCGCGCCGACAGCGTGGAGGAAGTCTTCGACCTGGTGGCCGGCTGCATGCGCAGTTACCTGGTGCTGCGCGAGAAGGTCCAGCGGTTCAATGCCGACACCGAGATCCAGGGTCTCATCGGTCAGTTGGAAGTCCGGAACGACGAGCTGGCCAGCCTCACGCGAAGCCACTCATCCGAGGCTGCCAGCGCGCTGAAGTCCCGAACCTTCGATTTGACCGAGATGGCCGATCGCAAGCTCGGCTATCAACGCCTCGACCAGCTGGTCTTCGAGCTGCTGACTGGCGCGCGGTGACCCGCCGCGCGTTCCTCGGCATCGACTGCGGAACGCAATCCACCAGAGCGCTCCTGGTCGACGCCGACACCGAAGCCGTGCTCGGCAGCGGACGTGCCGCGCACGCGCTGATCCAGGCTGACGACGGCACGCGCGAGCAGCAGCCTGGCTGGTGGGTGAGCGCCCTGGTGGACGCCACGCGCGCGGCGCTGGCGGTCGCCGGTGACGTGGAGGTGGCGGGCATCGGCGTTTCCGGTCAGCAGCACGGCCTGGTGTGTCTGGGCAGTGACGATCAGCCCGTGCGCAGCGCGAAGCTGTGGAACGACACGACGACCGCCGAGGAGTGCGCGCTGCTGACGTCGACGCTGGGCGGATCGCAACGTGTCCTGGAGCTGACTGGCAACATTTTTCTGCCCGGCTATACCGCGCCCAAGATCCTGTGGCTGCTGCTCCACGAACCGGCGCACTATGCCGCGACGACGCGCATGTGTCTGCCGCATGATTACCTGAACCTGTGGTTGACCGGCAACTTCGTGACCGAGCCGGGGGATGCCTCCGGCACGGCCTACGTCGACGTCCGCACGCGGGAGTACAGCCCGCCGGTGCTGGCGGCCATCGACGCGCAGCGTGACTGGGCGAGCTGCCTGCCGCGGATCGGACCGTCGCTGTCGGTCGTGGGCGGCCTGCGACCCGAAGCCTCGACTGCGCTGGGCATCGCCGCTGGTACGCCAGTCAGCGGTGGCGGCGGCGACAACATGCTGGCGGCCATCGGGGTAGGTGCGATCGTCGAGGGACCGGTGGTCGTCAGCCTGGGAACCTCCGGGACCGGTTTTGCGTACCGGTCGCGGCCCGCCATCGACCCACGGGGGGAGGCCGCCGCCTTTTGCGATTCGACGGGTGCCTGGCTGCCGCTGGTGTGTACGCTGAACTGCACGATGGCAACCGACTGGGTCACGGCGCTGTTCGGGATGGATTACGCGGGACTGGAGGCGGCGCTGACCGTCTCGCCACCTGGCGCGCGCGGACTCACGTTTCTGCCGCACCTGGCCGGCGAGCGAACACCCGACTGTCCGACAGGCACGGGCGTCTTCAGCGGCGTGCGCGCTGAGCATGGCGCCGCGGACTTCGTGCGCTCAGTCGTGGAGGGTGTGAGTTTTGGTCTGGGATACGCACTTGGCGCGCTGCGACGCGCGGGCGTCGAGGCCAGCCAGGTGACGCTGGTCGGCGGCGGCGCGCAGTCGGACGGCTGGGCGCAGGTGTGCGCCGACGTGTTCGAGGTGCCGGTGGTACGCCCGACCGAGACGGAAGCCGCGGCGCTCGGTGCGGCGCGCCAGGCGCGGTGGGCAGTCGACGGCATCTCTCCAACACCAGGTGATGACAGACAGGCACGCCGGTTTGAACCGAGCGGCTCGTCGGCGTTGAACGCCGCGCGCGCCCGCGCCGATCGCCTGCGTGAACTGGCAATGGAGAACGGCGTATGAGCGAATCGCTGAGTCGACAATTAGCCAGATGGGTGGCCGGTCTGCGCTACACGGACCTGCCGCCCGCGGTTGTCGACCGCGCCAGAGGCGTCACGCTGCAAGGTCTTGCCTCAGCGCTGCTGGGTTCGGCGACCGACGAGGGTGCCATGGCGCTGC
>JAFAWJ010001041.1 GCA_019242065.1 Chloroflexota bacterium | reverse complement strand
TCCTCCGGATTCATCGTGCCCACGAGCAGAAAGCGCGCCGGATGCCGCACCGAAATTCCCTCGCGCTCGACGCTGTGCACCCCGGACGCCGCCACGTCCAGCAGCACGTCCACCAGGTGGTCCGGCAAGAGATTGACTTCGTCGATGTACAGCACACCGCGGTGGGCCGCCGCGAGGAGGCCCGGTTCGAAATGCCGCTCGCCGGAGCGGAGCGTGCGCTCCAGGTCCAGCGTGCCGGTGACGCGGTCCTCAGACGTACCGATCGGCAAGTCCACAAACGGAGGCTGCGTTTCGGCGACCGGACCCGAGGGATCGCACACGTCGAACGCCTCGTCGCCCGGTCCGCAATTGAAGCGACTCCCGTCGTAGACCTGAATGGGCGGCAGCAACGCGGCGAGCGCGCGGGCGGCGGTGGACTTGGCGGTGCCGCGCTGACCGAGTACCAGCACACCCCCAATACGAGCGTCGATCGCGTTCAAGAGCAGTGCCGTTTTCAGGTCGTCCTGGCCGACGATCGCGCTGAACGGATACTGGATGCCGAGCATCGACGCCTCAGTCACGACTCGGCGTCCCCCTCCCGCCGCGCGGGCCGGCCGCCCTCGATGGAGCTGTCGGCAGAAAGGAATGCCGCTTCGAGCGCCTCACGCATGTCGTCGTCGGGCGCTGCCCACATCCCACGCTGGATCGCCTCCAGGAGCCGCTCGGCGACGTCCTTCATCGCCCACGGATTGGAGCGCGCGAAGAACGCCTGCATGTCCGGATCCAGCACGTAGCTGCGAGCCACCTGTTCGTATTGCCAATCGTCCACCACCTGAGCGGTGGCGTCGTAGCCGAACAGATAGTCCACGGTGGCCGCCACTTCGAGGCCGCCCTTGTAGCCGTGATTGCGAATGGCCGCAAGCCACTTGGGATTCACCACGCGCGAGCGGAACACGCGGTTCGCCTCATCTTTCAACGTGCGCACGCGGGGACGGTCGGGATCCTGGGTGTCGCCAAAATACGCGCGGGGCGCTCGCCCGGTCAGGTTGCGGATGGTGGCGATCATGCCACCGTGGAATTGGAAATAATCGTCGGAGTCGAAGATGTCGTGTTCGCGGTTGTCCTGGTTCTTGACGGCCACCGACACCTGCGCAAGCGCACGTCGGAACGACTCGCGGGCATCGACGCCGAATTCCTGACGGGTATAGGCGTAGCCACCCCAGTTGACGTAGGCCTGCGCCAGGTCCGCGTCGCCACGCCAGGCCTGTTCGTCGACCAGTTGCAGGATGCCGGCGCCATACGTGCCCGGCTTGCTGCCGAAGATCCGGTAGCCAGCACGCTGCCAGGCCTCGCCCGCCTCCATACCTTCGAGGCGCAAGCGGTCAGCCGCGGTCTGGCGGTGCGCGCGCAGAAAATTGCGATCCAGCGGCTCGTCCAGGCTCGCCACGCGTTGGAAGGCGTCGTCGAGCAGGGCGATGGTGTGCGGGAAGGCATCGCGAAAGAAGCCGGAGATACGACACACGACGTCGATGCGGGGTCGGTCGAGCTCGTCGATCGGAATGACCTCGATACCCATCACGCGTCGACTCTCCAGCTGCCAAACCGGTCGCACGCCCAGCAGCGCCAGGACCTGGGCGATATCGTCACCTGAGGTCCGCATGGCGGCGGTACCCCAGATAGAGATGCCGACGCTCTCGGGCACCGCGCCTTCCTCGCGCATGTAGCGCTCCACTACACCGCGGGCCAGGTCCGTGCCGACGATCCAGGCGGTGCTCGACGGCACCGAACGCGGGTCCACCGAGTAGAAATTGCGACCGCTCGGCAGGACGTGGGCCATGCCCCGCGTCGGTGCGCCGCTGGGGCCGGGTGGCACGTAGCGGCCGTCGAGTGCGGCCAGAACGTGCTGGACTTCCTCGTCGGTACGGCGCAGGGCCGGGACCAGCCGGCCGCACACGAACGCCAGCGCGGCGCGCGCGTCGTGCAGACCATCCGGATGCGTTGCACCGCGCAGCACCTCGGCCAATGCCGCGTCGATGGTTCGCGCATCGTACCCACCGATTTGCAGGCGCTGGAGCAGCGACCGGGCCAGCGACTGGACGGCCTCGATCGCATCGGCGTTGGCCTCGATGCCAAGTTCGGCGTCGTTGGCGAGCGCGGCGACCGTCGCGCGGCGGGCGCCCGGCTGCTTCAGTGCGGCGCGCACGTCGAAGCCGTAGGCGGCCCCGACGCTGTCACGCAGGCTGGGCGCGTTGCCGTTGCGCAGGCGAACCAGCATCTGCACCGTGTCGACCAGTGAGTCGCCTTGCGGCGCTTGCCCGAGGACGTGCAGTCCCTCGCGGATCGGCGCCATGCCCAGCTCGTGCATATAAGCGTGGATGTCCTCGACGACGTCGGCGAAGTCGGCGCCACTCAGGTGAGTCACCGAGAGCGGGTCGTCCATCAGTGCGACACCGGACTCTTCGGCGTGCTCGCGCAGGAGTGCTTCGATCTCACCTTCGAGGTTGGCCTGGTCCAGGAGGGTCCGGATTTGCTGCTGCAGCAACGGCAGGCGATCCGGATCGGTCTTTTCGAGCAGGTAGTACTCGTCGACCAGTCGCTCGAGCTGTTCGAGGTCGCCGTACGTCTCGGCCAGGGTCATCGGCGGCGGCAGGTGGTCGACGATGACGGCGTGCGCGCGGCGCTTGGCGGCCGCGCCTTCACCCGGGTCGTCCACGATGAACGGATAGATCAACGGCAGGTCGCCAAGAAACAGGTCCGGATAGCACTCGGCGGAGAGTCCGACGCCTTTGCCTGGCAGCCATTCGAGGCTGCCGTGCTTGCCGAGATGGACGGTCGCGTCGGCGCCGAAGCCGCCTTCGGTCGTGGGGACTGCCAGCCAGCGATACAGCGCGTGATACGGATAGGTCGGCGCCAGGTCCGGCTTGTGCATGATCGCGGTCTTGTCCATGCCGTAGCCGCGCGGCGGCTGCACGGCCACGAAGACGTTGCCAAACCGCAGTCCGGCCAGGGCCAGACTGCCATCGGCGCTGGTGTAGTACACGCCTGGCGGCGGACCCCACTGCGCGCGCATCTCGGCAGAACGGGCGGCTGGCAGCTCGGCGAACCACGCGGCGTACGTGGCCGGCGGCACCTGCGCGACCGCGCTCTCGAGCTGTGCGTCAGTGAGCAGGTCGCGGTCATAGTGGCCGCGCTCCACCAGGTCGGCCATCAGCGTGTCGCCGTCTGGCGGCAGGCTGTCGCCAACGTCGTAGCCCGCCGCTTGCAGTGCGCGCAGCAGGTGCACGAGCGACGCCGGCGAGTCAAGGCCGACCGCGTTGGCAATCCGCGCGGCCTTGGCGTTGTGGTTGGTGAGCACGAATGCCAGCCGCTTGGTCGCGTTGGGTTTGCGGCGCAGCACGGCCAGTCGGAGCGCCTGGCCGAGCGTGCGCGTTGCTCGGTCGCGCAACGCAACGTGGCGCACGACTGGCGAGCCCTCCAGCGTGCTCGGCTGGGCCTCTTTGAACGACAGCGGCACGCCGATGATGCGTCCGTCGAGCTCCGGGATGGCCACGTTCATCGCCACGTCCAGCGGGCTCAGACCCGCCTCGGAAGCCGCCCACTCGGCGCTGGAGACGCTGGCGTTGACCGCCTGCAGCTGCGGAACATCCAGCGCGACGAGGGCGTCCACCGCCCACTGGTCTTCGTCGCGCTCCTCGGGCGTCGACGAGCCCATCGCAAAGGACATGGTGTTGATCACCACGTCCACCAGCGGCCGATTGTCGGCGTCGACGAAGTAGCGGAGCGCGTCCGGCAGGCGGGTCGCGTCGCCGTCCTTGAGTGAGTAGGCGAACACTGGCAGGAGGTTCACGCCTAGCTCGTCGCCGACCTCGACCAACGTGTCGAGGAACGCCGTGTCACCCGACAGCCAGTACGAGCGATAGAAGGTCACGCCGACTGTCGGGGTCGTCGGATCTGCTTGCGCGTGCCAGCAGGCGAACGTGCCGTCAGGCACCCGCGGGTGGTAGATCCCCGAGCGCGGCTGTTCGGCGGGGGCCGTGTACCCAATTCCCGTGGCGAGCAAGTGGTCGCTGAGAAAGTTCAGACACTGGCGGTAGTTCTCGAGTCCGCCGAGCTGAAAGTACGCCTTCGCCTCGTGCGAGACGGGCACGCCGGCGGTCGAGTACGCGGTGAGCTCGGGATCAAGGTCGTCGGTACCGGGCATGGCGACGAGCCAGGCGCCGGCCTCGGCGGTGATGCGCACCAGATCGGCAAAGCCGGGCAAGCTGCGCACGCCGCCGTGCAGCTTGACCAGGACGATGGAGGCACCCGGCACGCTGGTTTCGAAGAAGGCGCGCGCCTCGGGTTCGTCGCGCAGACCGCCGACGTTATAGACGCGGACGGGTGGCAGCTGCGGGTCCAGGCTGTCGGCGATCGAGGCCACCGCCAGCACGTCGGTGTCGGCGTGGGTGAAAAAGAGGATGTGGCCGGGGGGCGCAGCGTCGATCGTGCGAGGGGGACGGGGTTGCATCTCGTTTGGGTTCGAAGCTCTCTCTGGAAGAAGATCCTCCGACCTCGGACGCAGACGGGACGTGACCCCCGTGATGGCCTGGGTCCTTTAGCTCGAAGGACGACGGCTTGGTCGAGAGGCAGGCATTCGGACTTGTTGGCAGATCAGGCCACTTACCGTTGCGGCACAGTGCCGGTCTCGCACCGGCTTCCCCTGGCCCTCTCGATCTCGCGTATACGCTTGTTCGCCGACAAGTCTAGCTTGTTTGGAGGGAGTCCGCGCATGCGCGGACTCCGCAGGGTGGCGCATGCGCCACCCTGACCAGCGGCACATGTGCCGCTGGTGTCCTACGGACGGGTCAGGGGGTCTGCGACCCCCCGCGTACGTGCTGTCCGCGGCTGGCAGCTTGGACATGCAAGGACACGAAATGTCAATGAGACAACTCGGTCACCGAGTGACGCGCCCAGGACCTGAGGTTTGGTCACTGAGTGACAGTGCTCACTCGGAACCCTTGGTCACCGAGTGACAGTCCAAGACGGTGAGCCTCGGTCACCGAGTGACAGTCCAAGAC
>JAFAWJ010000831.1 GCA_019242065.1 Chloroflexota bacterium | reverse complement strand
ACTCCAAAGCGCAACTGGAGGCGCTGATCGACGCCGACGTGACGACCTTCGCCTATCCCGACGGCTCATTCACTCCCGCCATCCTCCAGGACGTCGCGGGTATCTACAAAGCCGCCGTCTCGACCGTCGCGGGCACACTCCAATCCAGCTCTCTGGAGTACGCCCTCCGCCGCTCCCGCATCAGCTGACATCCAGCACCTCAAGGCGCGGGCTGTTTTCTGGCACGGCTCGGCGCCACCCGCGGCGGCTCCCCTGGCATCTTCGGATAGACCGGTGGCCAGGGCGCGTCGGCCAGTCCCGCCGCGGCGTCGCGCGCGTGCATCGCCAGCAGCGGCTCGATCGACTGCGGCGCCATCTCGGCCCACGGATCCCCCGCGTCCCGTACCCGCTCCGGGACGGTATGAATAGTCAGCACGTCGGGTTCGATCCCATCCAGCTCGTCCCACGTAAACGGCGTCGAGACCTGCGCGCCCGGTCGCGCCCGGACCGACCACGCGCCAAAGATCGTCTTGTGCGGCGCGTTCTGGTTGTAATCAATGAATACGCGCTCGCCGCGCTCCTCCTTCCACCAGGCCGCCGTCAGCAGCTCCGGTCGGCGTCGCTCCAGCTCGCGTGCCGCGGCGACCGCCGCCTGGCGCACCTCGTACGAGGTCCAGCGCGGCTGGAGTCGCAGGTAGATGTGGATCCCGCGATTGCCCGTCGTCTTCGGCATGGCGCTCAGCCCATGCTCGTCCAAGAGCCGTCGCACCTCGCGTGCCGCCTCGCGGAGCATGGGAAAGTTCACGCCCGGTGACGGGTCGAGGTCGATGCGCAGCTCGTCAGCGTGCTCCAGGTCATTCGCGTGCGATGGCCACACGTGAAAACCAATGCAGCCGAGGTTGACGGCCCAGATCACGTGCGCCACGTCCGCGGCAACCAGCGCGTCTGAAGTTGTGCCATTGGGGGTGCTGACGACTGCCGTCTGCAGCCAGTCCGGCCGTGACTCCGGTACGCGTTTCTGAAAGAACGACGGTCCGCCGGCTCCATTCGGATAACGCTGCAGGAGCACTGGGCGACCTTGCATGGCCCGCATCAACGGTGGCTCAATGCTGGAATCGAGGTAGTAGCGAACGAGGTCGAGCTTCGTCTCGCCGCGCTCGGGGAAGAAGACCTTGCCGGGGCTGGTGATTGCCAGCTCGTGCCCAGCCGCCTCGACGACAACTGCCGCGCCTTCAGCCATGATGTCCTCACCATAACCTGCAGGAAACGGAGTTGCGTATGACTACCACCATGAAGCCACGTATCGCGGTCCTCAATCTCGGCGTCGCCGACCTCGCCCGCTCGCGTGCCTTTTACGAAGGCATGGGCTGGGTCGCCCGCCCCGAGAGCAGCGAGCGAGCCGTCTTCTTTGAGCTTGAATGGTCCTGGCTGGCGCTCTTCCCGCGCGATCGGCTCGCCGCCTTGTCGAAGTCCTCGCCCGAGGGCTCCGGCTATCCAGGCTTCTGCTTCTCGCACAACGTCAAGACGCCCGACGAGGTCAACGCCATCCTCGAGCGCGCCCGCGAACTCGGCGGTTCGGTGGTGCTCGAGCCAGAGGACGGCCCCGAACGGCGCATCGGCTACATGGCTGATCCCGATGGCTTCCAGTGGGAGGTCGCCTGGACACCGAAGTGGCACGAGCTTACGGACTGAGTCGGCCGACATTACCCGCAACGCGCCGCGACGCGCTGCTCGGGGTCGGCCTTCTGCTGTTGATCGCGGTCGTCGGTCTGTTCATCGTCAAATGGCAGCCGTACTACCTGCGCGCCTTCACGGCCGCCAATACGCATTCGATCGGCGCCTCGATTGTGACCGGCACGGCTGCCGCGCCACCCGAGGCCTCGCTCCAGGCTGCGTGGGATTACGGTCGGGCGTACTTCCTGGCCATCTGGCAGGCGATGGTCCTCGGACTTCTGCTCGCGGCGACCATCGAGTCGTCGGTGCCCCGCGACCTGCTCGTGCGCTGGCTCGGGGCTGGGACAGCTCGATCCTCGGTGCTGGGCGGCGTCTTCAGTTTGCCAGGCATGATGTGCACCTGCTGTACCGCGCCGGTGGCGGTCGGTCTGCGCCGCTCGGGCGCATCCCTCGGCGCCGCGACCTCCTTCTTTCTCGGCAATCCGACGCTGAACCCGGCCGTCCTGGTGTTCCTGCTCTTCACGCTCGGCTGGCAGTGGGCGCTGCTGCGCCTGGTGCTGGGCGTCGTGCTGGTGTGCGGCGGCGCGTGGGCGGCGATGCGAATCGGTGGGCAGGTGACCGGTCCGACGCCGACCGAGGCGCAACCAGCGCCCACCCCGAGCGGACCCTGGCTGGCGCGCTGGTTTCGTTCGCTCGGCCGCCTCATCGTGCAACTGGTCCCCGAGTACATCGTGATCGTCGGGCTGCTGGGCTTCGCACGCGCGTTTCTGTTCCCGACGGCCGGGCCCGACCTCGGCAACAGCCTGCCACTGATGATCGGTCTGGCGATCGCTGGAACACTGTTCGTCATCCCCACGGCCGGCGAGATTCCGATCATTCAGACGATGCTCGGCTTCGGAATGGGCGCCGGACCAGCCGGCGTGCTGCTGCTCACGCTCGCCCCGGTGAGCCTGCCCTCACTGGTGATGGTCGGCCGCGCACTGCCAGTTCGCCTCCTCGTCGGCCTGGGCGTGTGGACCGCTTGCCTGGGCCTGGTGGCAGGCGGACTGGCGATTGTGGGCGGCCTCTGAGCCGCATCTGAACTGTCCTTTGCCGCGTTCCGTCCGCAGGCGTACCCTGTGACACAGAGAGGTGCCTGGCATGCTGCTGACGCGTGATGAGCTTCGCAAGGACAAGATGTTCGGCCGCGTCGAGGAGGCCATCCTGGGCTACGACCAGGCTGGGACGGCCGCCCTGTTCCATGAAATGGTTGCGGGCGACGGCCGATCGGTTGGCGACGCGTTGGCGCTGATCATGGAGGCCGAGGCGCCGTATATCCAGGTGCCCAATCACATCAACCTCAAAAACGGCGACGTGGTCCTGACCAACAACGATCACACGATCTTTGGTCTGCGCACGTCCACTGACCTGATGCGTTACCTGCCCAAGGAATACCGCCTCCTCCCGCTGATGCAGAGCGTCTGGTATATCCCCGCTGGACTCGACATCTGGAGCCAGCTGCTGTTCGAGTATCCGGGTCGCTACGCGTTGATGAAAGGCGTTGACGTGCCGAAGAACGGGCAGGCGCCGGTCGTGTGGGCGTGCGACCAGCAACCTCGCGTTGAAGGCAGGACGCTCGAGGAGCGGCTGCACAATCACCTCGTTGCAA
>JAFAWJ010000800.1 GCA_019242065.1 Chloroflexota bacterium | reverse complement strand
TGCTGCGCGATACCGCCGGCGGACTGGCGGTCGTGGTGGTGTGGTGGAGCCTGGGACGCGCGCACGTGGACGGCTGGCTGCGCACGCTCGGTACGCTCGGGCTGGCCCTGGTGGTCACCCTGAGCTTGCGGCCGTACCTGGGTGGCGCCATCGTCGTCGGCGTGCTGGCGTGGGCGGTCTATCCGTCCGTGCGTCGCCTGCGGCTGCCCGGGCTGGCCGTGCTGGGTGCGTGCGCAACCGCGGTGGTCGTCGTCATGGTGGTGATCCTGAGTCGTCGGATCGACTACGCCACCCACGAGCTGCTGTATCGACAGACGATGACCCGCATGGAGACGCTCGGCCGGCTGTACACCGATCAGCCGCCAGCCACCACCGACCTGCCGATCAAGCCAGGCGCCGCGGTTGGCCTGGTGGATCCGTCGAGCGGCTGGATCCTCGGCGGGGTCGTCCAGGGCTTTCCGTCCAACGACGTCGCACGCGTGGCCTTCACCGACGAGTCGATACGCGAGGTGCCCTTCAGTCAGCTCGTGCCACTCCAGTCGACGCGGATCCCGCCACTCGAGTTGGTGGCGTGGGTCGGTCCGAACCTGGCTAGCTACCTGCTCGGTACCAGCATGACCACTGAGCCCAACAGCCCGGTGTGGATCGCCCTGGCCCTCGTGTGGGACGTGCTCCTGGGACTGGCCATCGTGAGCGTGGTGCGTCGACGGCTGCCGGCCCGTGAGTGGCTCTTCCCGCTGTGCATCGTGGGCGGCACGGTGCTGGCGCTGATTGCCGTGCCTGGTGCGCCGGGCAACGCCGACCGCCATCGAGCGACTCAGACGGTGCCGTTGCTCCTGGTGCTGGCGACCGGACTGCTCGCCGACTGGGAGCTCGCCACGCGCGCCTCGGGCCTGGCAGTCGCCAGGATGAGAATGAGTCCCGCTAAGGACACGGCCCCGGCAAGCTCACGGATGCGATCGGCGCGATGATCGAGGTCGTCGGCGCGAATGCGCAAGGCCTGGGTGTCGGTGGGCGCCAGGTCGGTCGTCACGCGGCCAGCGAGCCACATGCCCCAGGGCGTACGTGGACCATCCGGTGACTGATTCGAGGCAAGGTCAATGCGCACGCGCACGTCGTCGGCGGCGGCATTCATGAGTAAGGACGCAGCCACGGCCAGGCCAATGCCGACCACGACGACGACGAACACCCAGGTGCCAATCCGTTCGAGGTTCGGGCGGCGCACGCGCATCGGATGTCGTGGCGCATGCTAACACCAGGTTTACGGACGCATCGGCGCGCGTTCTTGCACGGGATCGTGGTTGCGCTGGCGGCGGGAGCGTGCACGCAGATCTCTCAGCAACAGGCCGCGCCCGACGAACCGACGGCCACGACGACGCCGCAGCTCGACGCGTGGCATGCCGATGCGCGGGGCATCCTCCAGGACGGCTTGCGGGCGCTGCGCACCTTTGACGATTTTGTCGCGTACCGCGTGTCGACCACGCCGTCGTCAGGGATGCGCTCGGCCGCGGAGCTGGTGTGGGATCCGCCGACGGGCGCCGCCTGGGACGATGCGACACACGTCGCCCATGGAATGCATGGCCGCGCCGATCAGCTGTTTCAAGCGATCACCACGACGCAGGTCGACCAGAGCGTCTGGCGCGAGCAGCGGGCGATCGCGGACATCGCGGTCGACATTCGGGGGGTCGGGGACGCGCTGGCGATGTATCGGGATCGGCTGGACGAGCTGGCGCCAGGTGATACGTCGGGGGTGCTGTCGCTGCTCGATCGGGCCTGGACGCAGTGGGCAGCCGCCGCCGCGCGGCTGGGCCTGAGCCGCACGGAAGCCATCGCCTGCGCCGCGCCAGCTGCTTGATCGTCAAGAAGTTGTGAGATCGACTATGTGCATCTCGCCATCGGAGAAGTAGGCAACTCGCAGGGGGCGATCGAGGGTCACGTCCACGTGGTACAGGTCAACCGGGGTGAGCGTCACACCAGGCGCGACCGCGGTCTTCGACGGTACCAGGCTGCCTCGCGCAGACGGAATACCGAACGCGAAGGACCCAGGACCGACGGGCGTGAAGGTGATCGTCTCGTCGGGTCGCTGCAGAAAGGCGCCAGCCAGCACGTCCACGGCCGGCCCGGGCCGCGGGCCGAAGAGCGCCAGCGCCTCGGGCAGGCCGTTTCTGTAGACAAAGGCCCCGTTCAGGTCATCCGGCGCTACCAGCACCGCCAGCTCGCCGCTCCCACCCTGGGCCGCAACCGTCGCCAAAATGCTCGAGGTCAGCTCGCCCGCCGTGCGCCAGTTCTGATTC
>JAFAWJ010000621.1 GCA_019242065.1 Chloroflexota bacterium | reverse complement strand
CGCCAGCGGAGTACAGGCTTGCGAGCTCGTGGTACACCGCGTCCCACGTGAAGGATTGTCGGACTTTCGCGGCGCCTTGCTGACCGAATGCGCGCCGCAACTCGGGATTGTTCACCAACTCAGCGATGCGTGCCGCGAGGGCCTCGGTGTCCCCGAACCCAACCAGAAATCCGTCTTGCCCCTCGCGAATAACCTCGGGTACTCCACCAGCGTACGCGCCGATCACGGGCTTGGCGTAGTACCAGGCCTCAAGGTAAACGATGCCGAAGGTGTCGCTCCGCGAAGGCATGGCGAAGATATCACCGGCGGCCAGCAAGTCATTTTTATCGGCGTCTGGGATGTAGTCCAGCATGAGTGTGTGCTGGCGGACCTCTGGAGGTTGGCGCTGCCAGAAGCGACGGAACGGCGGTTGACTGGCGCCCGCCAGCACGAGTCGGGCGCGCAGGCCGCGACTCCACAAGAGGCGCATCGCTTCGACGACGTGCTCCGTGCCTTTGTTGAAGGCTTTCATACCAATGTAGAAGACAATTGGTTCGTCAGCGCCAATTGCGTACCTGGTACGAAAACGATGACCGTCGCCACCCTCCAGTTCCTGGGGATTGACGCCGTTGCCGATCGCGTGGATACGATTTCGTGGCACGCCGCGCCTGGCCATGAAATCAGCCTCGATGCCGGTCTTGGCCACGATTGCGTCGCTCTGGGCGGTCAACCACATCTGCGGCCGACGCGCGTAGCCGGCCACCATGCGCTTGGAACCGGGTTCGCCGAGGTGCACGTGCGGCGTGGTGACGAAGCGCGCGTGATTTCGCTTTGCGAGCAGATAGCCCGCGTACATGACACTGTTGTAGGGCAGGGCCGTGGCGTGGACGACGTCGAAGCCGTCGGCCGGAGCCTGGAGGAACTCTGGAATCAGCGGCGACGGATGGTGATACAGAAGGTCCACCTTGCGCAGGGGCACCAGCGACAAGCCGAGCGTCAGTGGTAAGTGGAACGGGATGTGGTGGACTGGAAAACGGCGGATGCGGACCCCGTTGTGGACGTCTTCACGGCGGTCGATGCGCCGATAGTTCGGACGCCAGAACAACTCCAGGTCGAAAGCATCGGTGGTGTACACGGTGACGTCGTGGCCATCGCGGACGAGGCGTTCGCTCAGCTCCTGGAAATACCGCTCAGCACCACCGCCGCACGGCCAGTACCGCTGGACCACGTGCAGGATCTTCACGCCGCGGCCATCGCGTAGACAGCGCTGGTCTGGGCAGCGGTCGATGACCATGAGAAGCGACGCGCGTGTTGTGGTCCGTGCTCACGCGCTCGCTCGGTAGCCGCTTCGCCTGCCAGCAATTGAGCCATCTTGTCCGCCATGTCCGCCACGTGGTCGGGCCGGGCGTAGGCGACGACGTCGTCACCGACCTCGCGGAGCGCCGGGATGTCGGCGGCAAGCACGGGCGTCCCGCACGCGAGCGCTTCCAGCACGGGCAACCCGAACGCCTCATGCAGCGACGGGAAGACGAACAGGCGCGCCTGTCGATACGCGTCGACCAGCTCGGCATCCGTCACACGCCCCGTCATGCGGATCGTGTCGACGCCCGCATGCGCCCCGACGCGCGCTAGCAGCCGCTGGCTATCCCAGCCGTCGACTCCACTCAAGACAAGCCAGTGGCGCTGGCGCACGCTGACTGGTAGCGAGGCATACGCATCCACGAGGCGAGGCAAGTTTTTACGCGGATAGGCACGACCCACCCACAACAGGTGCTCGCCGCGGCGTCCATCGGGCGCGGGCGTGAAGCGATCCACGTCAACCCCATGCCGCACCACGGACAGCCTGGATCTCGGCACGCGCATATAGCGGACCAGTTCGTCGCGGGCGGCGTCGCTCACCGTCACGATGCGGCGTGCCTTCCTCGCCGAGGCACTCCGCAAGAGGCGCCAGTACAACCGCAGGACGGCCGGCATCGACGTCGTTCGCATGAACGGTTCCGCCTCATGCAGGGTGAGGACCACCGGGCAGCGCACCTGGAGTGGCGCCACATTGACCGGCGCGTGCAGTACATCCAGTCGCGCCTCGCGCACCAATCGCGGCAGGTGAGTTTGCTCCCAGACAGCTCGCGCGACGAACGATCCGGATGGCACCGGGCACACGACCTCGCGCACCCGAGGGCCCAGCGGCGCGAAGAGGCTCTGGTTCCAGGGTGCGACGAACACGACTAATTCCGTGTTGGTGTCGACCGCTGGCAGATGGCGGACCAACTGTCGAACGTACGTCGCGTCACCCCCTGATCGCGCTGGATCGCAGGCAAGTGTGTTGATCCCAACGCGCATCGTTCCTGGCCGAATCTCACTCAGCAAAATCGCGAATCAGAACCGACGTGTTCACTGCTCGACGACGCTGCTGTTTGCCATACCGCATTCCGAGACTGAACCCAGCTGCCTTCGTCGCCTCGTAGACCAGCATGTACGGCACCCAGTTCATCCGTCCGTCGCGTACCAGAAAGCGCGCCTGATCCAGAACGTAACCAGCTCCACGTCGGGCAATCGCGGATCGTGAATCGGCAATGAGTCCCCGAAGACTCGCGCCACTTTGCCAGTTGCGATTGAACAGGGTCGGCAGTGTGTAGTTGTGCGAGTGATAGACCTGCGCGTCGGGCACGTAGACGACGTCGTAGCCGTGGGTCAAAACGTCATATGCCCAGTACTGATCTTCGCTCATCACGATGTCGTCACGGAAGGGGTGTTGCTGCCATACGCTGCGCCGAATTGCCGAGCTGACGTTGCTGAAAAAGATGTCGTCGATGCTCACCGCTGTGGAGCCGGACAGCCTGCGCCACGCTGGCTGGGGTCCGTACGTGCGCTCCAGGAAAAAACGCATGAGCGGGTCGGCATTGGAGCGCGGGATCTGGCGCGCGTAGGTGCCCGCCACTCGTTCGTCGTGCAGAGGCTCCAGCAGCGCACTCATCCAGTTCTCGGAAGCCGGCTCCGCATCCTGGCTCAGGAAGAGCAGGACATCACCAATGGCGAGGCTGGCGAGCAGGTTGCGCGTGCGACCGTGACCAAACTCAGTCGATGGGATCTGCTGGAAGCGGACCGGGTAGCTGCGCATTCGCGCCACGTCGTCTGGCGACGAGCTCGAGTCGACGATGACGACTTCGAAGGGAACATCGACACATTGCGCGGCGACCTTCTCGAGGACGCGAACGATGCCTGGACCCGGACGATAAGTGGGGATCAGTACCGAAACATACGGTCGAGCCAAAGCTCAGTCTCGTCCCATGACACGAGTTTCCACCCCGAGCAAGCTCAGGAAGAAGGCATTGAACGTACTCTGGACCCCCACGATCACCAGCGTCACCCCCAGCAAGAGCGGTCGGATCTCGTCGAGTTGTGGAAAACCATCAGATGCCCAGCGCCAGATTACCCACCCCGCGACCACTCCGCCACACACCAGGAAGCTGAGGGCCAGGATCAGGCCGCGCTCCAGGGTGAAGCGGTTGTAAAAGCCGGTGATGAAGCGGTCTTCGGGGTCGAAGCCGTGGATGACCGCCACCGTGCGCGCGGAGATACCCAGCCAGGCGGCCTGCGCGCCCAGGACGCACAACATGCTGGCCACCGCCGCCAGGTGCATGTCCCACTGACGACCCAGGATGTTCAGCGGCGAGAAGGCCAGGGCTACCAGCAGCGTGAAGCCCAGGATGAACAGCAAGACGCTTGGAATGATGTACAGCCAGGTCGGGCTGTACATCAGCAGAAAGCGCAGGTGCCGCCAGCCGTCTCGATAGCGTCTCAGTTTGGATTCGCCCGTGCGCGGGTGATAGTCGACGGGCACCTCGGCGATCTCCAGCTTGATTCGGGCAGCACGGGCGACCATCTCGCTGGCGAATTCCATGCCCGTGGTCTTCAGCGCCATGCGGTGGTACGCGTCGCGAGTGAAGGCGCGCATGCCACAGTGCACGTCGCCGACGCTCGTGCCGAAGAACAGATTCAGCAGCCAGGACAGCAGCGGACTGCCGACATGACGGTGCAGCCACGGCATGGCGCCGGGCGCCAGGTGACCCTGGAAGCGATTGCCCATGACCAGGTCAGCGCCAGCCCGCAAGGCCGCCACCATCGGGGCGATGGCGGCCAGGTCGTAGCTGCCGTCGGCGTCGAGCATCACGATGTATTCGCCCTGTGCGGCGCGGATGCCTGAACGCAGCGCGGAGCCGTAGCCGCGCTTGGTCTCGTGCACCACGCGCGCGCCCGCACGCGTGGCCTGGAACTCGGACCCATCTTGCGAGCCGTTGTCGCAGACGACGACTTCGCCCGAGATGCCCGCGCACGCTAACTGTTCAAGGCTGCCGGTGACGCATTCGCCGACACTCGGCGCCTCGTTGAGGCACGGCAGGACGATACTGACCTCGCAGGCAGCCGCTTCCAGCCAGTGCTGGTCGACGTGTGACGGCAGCCTCTCACCTGGCGCGCGAACCGTCGCCACGGGTGGGAGTATATCGGCTGGCACTCAGGCTCTCCCGCACGGCGCGTGCGTGAGATGGGGTCGCGAATGCGCGCGACGGGGTCACGGGCATCGAGCGAGCCGTGTGTGCGTCATGGCGAGTATTGATATAGACGTCTGGTATATATCAACGGTGACTCACTCGACCACAGCCAGACTCTTCGCCAACGGGCGTAGCCAGGCAGTGCGGTTGCCACGCGAGTTTCGCTTCGAG
>JAFAWJ010000545.1 GCA_019242065.1 Chloroflexota bacterium | reverse complement strand
GGGTGGCTCACGGCGCCGGCAAGAAGACGCCGCGGGCCGAGCAGCCGCGCGGCTCGCCAAGTATACCGCTCGCCGCCCCGAACGCGCCATCGCTCCGCTCGGCGCTCGGGAACTCGAATCTGTGTGTAAAGAAATCATCCGACAGAGCGGATGCAGCGCAGCGGGTCAGTGCTGGAAGTAAAAAAAGACTAATTAGCTTCAGCAGTGGGCAGCGGCGGCAGGTCTTCGAGCGAGCGCAGCCCCAGGTACTGCAGGCAGTCGGGCGTGACCGCCAGCAGCGCCGGACGGCCGGGCGCCTCCTTGCGACCGACCTCGCTCACCAGATTGCGCCCCAGCAGCGTCGCCACCGCGCTATCAGAGTTCACCCCCCGAATGGCGTCGATTTCTCCCCGCGTCGCCGGCCCACGATAGGCGATCACCGCCAGCGCTTCCAACGCCGCCCGCGACAGGCGCACCGGCGGCGGCGACCCCAGGTACCGCTCGATCACCGGCGTCGAGCATGCCGCCGTCGTCAGCTGCAGCCGGTCCGCGAAGCGCTGCAGCGCTAGACCCGCCGGCGGCTGCCGTTCCAGCAGGTCACACACCTGTTCGAGGCGCTCCGGCGCGATATCCAGCAACCGCGCCGCCTCCGGGGGCGCCAGGGGCCCAGCCGCCGCGAACAGCAGCGCCACCAGGTGGCCAGCCAGCTCGGCGTCGGTGACGTCGCCGAGGTGCAGCAGGACGAGGCTGCCCGCCTCATCCGGAAAGCCGGGAGCGCGCGCGGGATCAACCCTGGACACGTGTTCTAATTATAGGCCGCCACACGAGCAAGCCAATTATGACAACTACTGCCGCGAGGCTGAGCAGCGCGCCGCGCTTGAAACTCGACGAGTCGAAATACACCTCGACGTCGTGGTCGCCAGGCGCGAGGGCGACAGCACGGAAGAGACTGTCCGCCTGCAGCACGGGCACATCGGCGCTGTCGACCCGGGCGCGCCAGCCCGGATACCAGGCCTCCCGCTGTAGCAGGTAGCCCGCTTGAGCCAGCGAGACGTGCGCGTGCCAGTGCTCGGGGTCCGTCGCATCCGGCGTCACCGGCTGCGGTGCCGCGCCACCGGGCATCGCCGCCACGGGCCCTTCGAGGACCACTTCGCGGTTCGGGTCGAAGTCCGCCGCGCCCATCCGATCAAGGGCGGCGTTCTCGTCGGCGACTGGCGTGGCGCCAAAGACCACCAGCGACAGCGGCACCGGATTGGGCCGCACAAAAATACTCAGGTCGCCGAAATCGACGGTCTGCAGGTCGGGCCGCGAGTCCGTCCCCGAATTGGCGATCAGATACCGCACGCCGAGGAGGTCGAGCACGGGATCGGACGGCACACTGTCGAGTCGGGTGAGCAGCACCCCGTCGGGCCGCGGCGACTGCACCAGCAGCCCGCTCAGGTGCAGCCAGCGCAGCAGAGGCAGCACGCCGCCGTCGTAGCCGTCGGCCGTGTTGAGGCCGTACTGCAGCGGGAGGTTGGGCGTCAGGGTGTCGTGATACTTCTGGGCAATCAGCACAGAGTCGACCTGCTCCGAGGGCAGGCCGCTGAGCTGAGCCCGGATGTCGTCTTCGGCGGCTGGCACATACTCGGGCCGTGCCATGCTCAGCAGGCGCTCCTGGTCCGTCACGCCGTGTGATACGAACCAGTTGACAGTCTCGCCGTCCGTGAAGGCGGCCGGCGGCGCCTGGCGAATGGGCGAGGCGTCGGCCACGGCCCAGAGCTCGACGCCGAGCATCGCCAGGACGATGCCCGCCGCCAGGCGTGGGCGACCGATGTACGCCAGCGCGCACACAAGCAGGGTCGCGCCGCCGACCGCGGCAAAGCCAAGCGGCGTCCGCCGCTGTGGAAACGCCTCGCCACTGGACCGCTGCCAGATCAGCGCGATGCCCACCAGGCCGACAACCAGCGCCGCGCGCAGCCAGAACGTTGGCGAACGCAGCTGGACGCGGGCGCCGCGCCCGACCCAATCCGCGCCGACGGCGGCCAGCACCGCCGCGCCAAACTCCCACAGCAGCAGCCAGCGGGCGGGCACGCGGAACGTGTCGAAGCCGGGCACGGTCGAGAACACGATCGCGTACAGCGGGTTGTTTTCACCGAGCGCCAGAAAGACGCCCAGGAACGCCACCGCGACGCCGAAGACGACCGGTCGCCAGGGGCCCTGCAGGATGCCCAGCAAGCCCAACGTGACGGCGACCACGCCGACGTACCCGAGGTATTCGGTGTACGGGACGTAGATCCAGTACGGCGGCAACAACGCGCGCACCGCCAGGTACGATGGCAACGAGCCGGCGACCGCGTCCGCCCAGTTGACGCCGGTGCCGCGGATCGACAGCGGCGCGAGCTCCAACGTCGGCAGCAGCTGCGCCGCCGCCAACAGCGCGCCCAGCACGCACATCACGCAGCCCGCGACGCCGCAGATGACGAGCAGTCGCACGTTGCGCCAGGGCGCGGTCACGACACCGAAGATCCCCAGCACGATCAGCGTCATGTATGTCTCCTGAGGATGCCCAGCCAGGAGCTGCAGCCCGAGCGCGAGCGCACCGAGCGCCAGCCAGGCCACCCGTCGACTGACGGCAAACTCGTGATAGGCGAGCAAGACGGCTGGCAGCCACGCCGCGGCGCTGATCTGATTCAGGTGGCCAACCTGGCCGACCGCGAATCCGCCAAAGGCGTAGGCCAGGCCACCGACCGCCGCCGCCAGCGGCACCAGCCCGAAGGCATGCCGTGCCAGGAGATAGGTGAAAAATGCCGCAAGAAACGCGTGCAGCACCAGCTGGACCGTGTAGATCGTCGCGACCGGGCCGATCAGAAACAGCCAGGACGGCGGGTACAGCACGGCCGTCTGGGGGTTGGCCAGGAACGGCGCGCCCAGAAACAGGTCCGGGTCCCAGAGCGGGATCCGTCCCGCCAGCAGGGAGCGCGCGAGAAACACGCGCTGCGGGTAGAAGTACACGAACGCGTCGTAGTCGACGAGAACGCGGCCAAGAAAGACTAGCGGGTAGTAAAAGGCGAGTGAGGCGACGGCGAGGCCGAGTGCTGCCGACACATCCGTGCCGAGCGGCCAGGCGATGCCCGCGACGCGCCGGCGGCGTTCGACGGCGATCTGCGGTGCGGTGACCGTCGCGCTCACGATGGAAGAAAGCGATATCGCAGCAGCGTTTTGAGCACCACAAAACCGTCGCGCCACGAGATCTTCTTGCCTTCGTTGAACTCGCGACCGGCGTAGGAAATTGGTACTTCGTAGATACGATTACCCATCTTCAAAATACGCGCGGTAATTTCGGGATCGAAGCCCCACCGAGGTTCGCGCAGTTTGAGCTTTCGCGCAATGTCGATGGTGAAGACTTTGTAACAGGTCTCCATGTCCGTCAACGTTGTATCGAACAGCGCGTTGCACAGCAGAGTGAGAAATTGATTGCCGAGCGAATGCCAGAAGTACATCGCTCGATGCTCCCCAATGAAGCGTGAACCGTACACGACCTGTGCGCGGCCGGTCTGAATGGGTCGCAACAGGACGGGGTAGTCGGCCGGGTCGTACTCCAGGTCGGCGTCTTGAATGATGACCACGTCGCCGCTGGCGCATTTGAGGCCCTCCTGGACCGCGGCGCCCTTGCCCCCATTGCGTCCCCGCAATCGCAGGACGATGTCGTGGCGGTCGTTGACCCGCTGTTGCAGCAGCTCGCGCGTGCCGTCAGTCGAAAAGTCGTCGACGACGATGACTTCCTTGTCGACCGGCACTGCCAGAACGCGGTCGATCAGCTCGCCGATCGTCTGCCGCTCGTTGAAGCACGGCACGATGACCGAAGCGCGAAGCGTGATGGGCGTGAGTGCGTACAGCGGCAGTACGGGCGGATTGCTCACTGGTTGCCGGGAAGGAACACTTGATAGGTGGCGTCGTCGACGCGCACGCTACGGTCCAGGAAGTAGTACCGGCCAATCGCGGCTAGCACCGGCTCTGGATACAGCTCGGCATCCAGGATGACGATAGCGTACTTGTGGTCGCGGAGGTCATCGACCATCGGCGTCGGGTCCCACAGGCCGGCTTCGTACAGGTTGCGGAGATGGGTCGCGTTGCCCACTAGCGACTTGCCGGCCACGACCGCGAAGCTCGGGTCTTCGGACAGCGCCGGGCCGTCACGTCCCCGAATCTCGCCCGCGATCAGCTGACCGGCCTGCTGGTCCGCGGCGCTTGGCGCGCGTCCCAGAAACGCTTGTTGCGGTCCTCGGTCGGGCAGCCACGGCAACAGCGAGCTCAGCTCGGCGTGCGATAGCAGCAACGCCTGGATGAACAGCGCCAGACCCACCACCCAGCGCAGTCGGATCCTCGGAGCGGCATCCAGGAAGCGCGCCACCCACACGCCCGACAGCACGCAGATCGAGGCGATGGTCCCGAGGAAATACGATTCGCCGGCGCCCCACTTGGCCACGCCCAGCGACGCCACGCTCGAGGTGATCAGGTACAGCGCCCATGGCGACCAGTCGCGTTTGAGCAGCATGCGCCCGCACTCCGCCGCGGCCATGACCAGCAGGACGCAGTGCAGGATCGAGAAATTGGCCAGATACTCCCCGAGCTGTCGCGGATCAAACGGGTTCGCGTTGCCGGCCACCACGTTCAACCAGAAGGCGCCGTGCGTCGCCAGCATCAGCAGTCCGAGGCCAGCCGCGCCAACGCCGCCGATGATCGCCCCCGAGAGCAAACCCAGACGCGGCTGACGCAGCAGAACCGCCAGTACCCCGGCCAGGGCTGCGTCGAAGGCGGTCGGCTTGGTGAAGAGCGCCGCGACCAGTGCCAGGCTGCCGAGGATGACCCGCTGGCGCGTCAGGCGTCGATCGAGCAGTGTCAACCCGGTCGCGGCGGCCAGTACGGCCAGGCTGTTGACGCGAGCCAGAGGCGTGGTGTGAAAGACGTACGGCGAGGCCAGAAAGAAGCCGGCCGCGAGAATACCGGCGATCGACCGACCGCACAGCCGGCGCGCGGCGATGGCGAGCACGCCGGCTGTTGCCAACGCCGCCAGCGTGGACACTACGCGCGCCGCGCCCAGGCCGGGTCCGAGCCACGCCATCGGAATGGAGACCAGATAGCTCCACAGTGGCGGATAGTTGGACGAGTAGTACGGGAAGCTCGCGTTGCTCGTGTACGGCAGTTGACCGAGGTTGATGAGCCACCCGCTCCAGGCGTCGTAGCCCTCACCCTGATCGAAGTCGAACGGGAAGCTCGCCAGTTGTGTCGCGAAGCGCATGTACGCGATCGCGTACACGACCAGCAGCAAGAGCGCGGGCCACAGCTCCACGCCCGCCATCGGCACACGCACCGATGCCCATGCCGGTCGGGACCACGGAAGGTGTCTAACGCGCTGCAAGTGGCAATTTTGAGGGTTTGAGGTTGAACGTCAGCGTCGAGCCGAGCAGCACCGCCGCCAGCGTCAGCGCGACTGTGAGCGGCACGCCCACGATCTCGATCAAGCGTCCAGTGAACCACTCGCCGACCAATCCCGTCGATTGACCGAGCAGGTGCTCGGCGGGCAGCAGGCCGATTGTGATCACGCCGAGACCGATCAGTCTCCGCCAGGGAACCGTCATGTTCGGCCGCGCGCGCCGCGCGAACGCCAGGCCACTCGCGAGTGCAAGCGCCAACGGCAACACGAACATGGCGTGGCCGAAAAGCCTCTCCAGCGCGGCGTGCACGGGCACGAAGATCTGACCTTCGGGCGGGAAAAACACCAGCACCGCGGCAACCGCCGCGAGGAACAGGGCGGTGAGTCCCAGTCGTTCGATGCGTCGATCCGTCTCTGGCGAATCAGGCGAAAACGTGACTGCCATGCCTGCTGCTCAGAACATCAGAACGCATCAGAACGCATCAGAACGCATCAGAACAGTGGAAGCTGATCAAGCTGTGTTGCCGCGTCTTCGGTCGCGCGCGTCGTCGCCGCGAGCGCCAGCTCCTTGTTGCGCGCCGCCTCCAGCAGGTTCGGGATCTTGCGAAAGTCGTCTGCGTAGATGCGCCGCATCTCGGCCGTCGGCGTCCGCAGAATCGCCGCCGGGTGATACATCGCCAGACAGGTGATCCCGTTCCACTGACGTGTGCGCCCGTGCAGCTCGCGCATCGGGCCTTGGCCGACGAAGCGGGCCATCGAAAAGCGGCCCAGCGTGACGATCAGTTTCGGCTTGAGCAGCGCGATTTGCCGCTGGGTGTAGGTGTCACAGGCCTGCAGCTCGTCCGGCAGCGGATCGCGGTTGCCTGGCGGCCGGCAGCGCACCACATTGGTGATGAACACGTCCTGCCGCCGCAGATTGATGACCCCCAGCATCTCCGTCAGCAACTGGCCGGCTGCGCCGACGAAGGGCCGCCCCTGCTGGTCTTCGTGAAAGCCGGGGCCCTCGCCAATGAACATGACATCAGCGGTCGGGCTGCCCTCGCCCGGCACGCCGACGGTGCGTCGTTCACACAGCTTGCACGCGCGACAGGCGCGCACGTCACCACCAATGAGCTCCAGCGAATCGCCCATCTGGCCGCGCAGTGTACCGTGGTTGACGATGGCTGGCCCGCTCTCCGGCACCCGTGTTGTCGACCTGACCCGCGCGCTGGCGGGTCCCTACTGCTCGCTATTGCTCGGCGACATGGGCGCCGACGTGATCAAGATCGAGCTGCCCGGCAGTGGCGACGAAACCCGCCAGTGGGGACCGCCCTTCGTCGCCGGCGAGAGCAGCTACTTCATGAGCGTCAACCGCAACAAACGCAGCGTCACGCTCGACCTGAAGTCCCCCGACGCCCTGGAAGCTCTGCGACGATTGGTTCAGTCCGCTGACGTGCTGGTCGAAAACTTCCGTCCGGGCACCATGGAACGCTTCGGCGTGGCGTACGAAGCCGCACGCGAGCTCAACCCGTCGCTCGTGTATTGCTCGGTGTCCGGCTTCGGGCAGACCGGCCCGCGCGCCCGGCAGCCCGCCTACGACGCCATCCTGCAAGGCATGGGCGGCGTGCAGTACCTCTCGGGTGAAGCCGATGGCATCCCGACGCGTGTCGGGGTGCCGATTGCCGACATCACGGCCGGTATGTTTGCCGCGTACGCGGTGGTCTCGGCGCTGTTCTGGCGTGAGCGCGACCCCGAGCGGCGCGGGCAGATGATCGATACCTCGATGCTGGGCGGCCAGGTGGCGCTGCTCACGTACCAAGCCGGACGCTACTTTGCGACCGACAGCGCGCCATCGCGCATCGGCAATCGCCACGCGAGCATCGCGCCGTACGAGATGTTCAGGACCTCCGACGGGTACGTCAACGTGGCGGCGGCCAACGAGCCGATGTGGCAGCGCTTCTGCCGCGCGCTGGACCTGACGTCCCTGCTCTCGGATGTTCGTTTCTCGAACAATCCGGATCGGGTGACCAACCGCACCGAGCTGAGCGCGCTGATCGAGGCGCGGCTCATGGAGCTAACGCAGGCCGACGTCATTGCCCGCCTGGAAGCCGCCGAAGTGCCCGTCGGCCCGGTCTACGACCTGGCCCAGGTCTTCGCCGATCCCCAGAGCCAGCACCTGGGCATGGCCATGCCAACGCCACACCCCAAAGT
>JAFAWJ010000995.1 GCA_019242065.1 Chloroflexota bacterium | reverse complement strand
CCAGGACACGTACTCCGGCTAGCCGGAGCTAACCGGGCTGCACGGCCGTCAGCTTGTCGCGATAGTGACTGCCCATAGACTCGTTGGCGCTGAGCGTTTCTCGGAGGCAATCGACGACCGCCTGCCACCGCTGGCCGGGAATCGCCACGTACAGCTCCTCGTCTGGAAGTCCAGTGAAGGTCCGGTTGCCGATACACCCGAACGACAGCGCGCTGGTCTGGCTCTTGACCGCCAGCGGCAACACGCCGCAGCCCGGTCGGCCCAGCACGTTGAGCAGACTGTTCCCCGCGCCAGCCTTGAGAGCCGCTTCGTACAGCAGCATCGCTTGCGCGGGCTTGACCGCAAGCAGGACCACCGACGGCTCGAAGGCCTCAGCCTCGACCGGCGCATAGGCGATCACCTTGTCGCCGGACTCCAGCACAGGAATGGCAGCCACTTGCGCCAGGTCCAGGTAGCGGTTCTGGACCATCAGCCCGAGCGTGTCCTCGAGCTCGTGGGCGCGCTCCGTCGGGAGCGGCAGGCCGTGCGTGTAGGCGCCGATTGCACAGTTGTAGTGATCGGTGGCCTGGGTGTAAAAGGCCTCGCCGTCCCACGCCTTCTGCCAGAACACACAGCCGGCTGGCACCGCTCCACCGCTCCACGGCGCCACACCTGGTGGCGGCGTCTCGAAAAATCCCACCGCGAGGGCAGGTTTCTGTAGAGCCAGCAGCCCGCGCACCAGGGCGCCAGAGTTGGGCATGTCGCGTGGATCCTAGCAAAAGCTTCTTTCTGCCCTGCCGCATGGACAGCCGACCGTAGTTGCCGATTTCCTGCGCCGCGGGTTATTGTTGACTTCCTGAATCGACATTTATGGCTTCTCCAGCGAACGTTCTGAGCCGGCGGGGCGCCCTCGCCTTTCCGTCGCACGCACTCGTCACGCTGGCGGCCGTAGTGGTAGCCCTGGCCATCCTGGTCGCAGCGCAGCAGGTCGATCCCCACCTGGCGCTGTACTGGGCGCTGGGGCTGGGCGTTGGCCTGGTCCTCCAACGCGGCCGACTGTGTTTCGCCGGGGCGTTCCGCGACATGTTCCTGATGCGCAACGGCAATATGCTGCGCGCGATCCTGGTCGGGCTGGCGATTGCCACACCTATCTTCGCGCTGATCGAATCGCACGCGGTTCCCGAGCCCAGTTTCGGAGCCCTGCCGAGCGGCGCGCATGTCGTTCCACTCGGACTGAATCTGCCGGTCGGTGGAGTGCTGTTCGGCATCGGTATGGTGGTGGCTGGCGGATGCGTGTCGGGCACGCTGTACCGGATCGGCGAAGGCTACATTGCGTCCTGGGCCTCGTTATTTGGCATCCTGGTCGGCCTGTCGGTGGCTGCACATACCTGGAATGCCTGGTACACGTTCACGATTGCCGCTGCGCCGCCAGGCTGGCTGCCCGCGGCGCTCGGCTACGGCGGCGCTGTCGCGCTCACCTGGGCTGCGCTGGCTGTCGCCTGTCTGGGCACGTTCTGGTGGGAAAGCCGCGGAGCCTCCAGTCCGCCATTCGCGATACCCACGTCACGCAAACCGACCCCGGCTCCAGTGACCTTCAATGACCACGTTCGGGCGCTGTATGCCAATGCCTTCGGCCGAGGCTGGCCACCGCTGGCCGCGATCACCGGACTCGCCGTGCTCAACGTCGCCGCGTTTCTGGTCGACACGCCGCTGGGTGTCACTGGCGAGCTCTCGGCCTGGGCCGAGCGCGCCGCCGGGCTGATAGGCCTTGCGGCGGGGCCGCTTCTCGGCGCCGACAGCCTCGCCGGCTGCAATCTGTCAGTTGGCTCGGGCGGCGTCATCAACGCCACCACGCTCCTGGACGCTGGACTTGTCTTCGGAGCACTGGTCGCGGCCCTCGCCGCGCGCGAATTCAAAGTGCGGCTGCCGCGCCAGCGGCGGCGCTACGTGCAGTCGTTCGCGGGCGGGACATTGATGGGCTACGGCGCAGGCATTGGCATCGGCTGCACCATCGGCGCATTCTTTTCGGCGATCCCGTCGCTTGCTCTTAGCGGCTGGATTTTTGGCCTGGCTTTACTGGCCGGGGCCGGGATTGGCACGCAGATCATTCGACGCATCGCGTGAGTACGCAAGGAGGCGTTACCAGATGAGCAAGCAACTCGACGTCCGTGGCGAAATCTGCCCGTACCCGATGATGAAAGCCGCCGAGGCACTGAAGAAGCTCCCGAGCGGCGAGAGCCTCCAGGTCCTGACAGACCATGCGCCGGCGCTGAGCACCATTCCGTGGGAGGCTGCCAAACACGGCTACCGGGCATCGATCGAACGGGTCGGCACACCGGAGTGGTTGATCACGCTGGCGCCGGTGCAGGGCCTGACTCAGGCGGAGCTGGTCGCGGACCTGGGCCAGCAGCTCGAGGCCGTCGGCGCCCTCGAAGACGCCTGAGCTGGAGCTGACGGCTACATGGCTGGGAAGATCGTCAATCCCCTGCTGACCGCGAATCCGCCGTCGCATTGAGGACCGTCAGATTGTGCTCCGAGTTTCGGGGCCGCCGCGCCACCAGTGGTCCTGGGCAACGGGCGCTGGGTGCTCGACAGTGCGGTCGATCGACGCACGCTGCTCAAGGGTGCGAGTGGAGCCGCGCTGACGGCGCTCGTCGCCGCGGCGTGTGGGCCGACCGGTGGTGGGGCAGGCTCGCCAACGCCGACGCCCGGAGCGCCGGTCGCGCCGTCAGGCCCTCCCACGCCAGCGGCAGCTCCGGCGGGAGCAAGTCCGGCGGCAGCGTCGTCCATCGCCCAGCCAACTGGCGTGATTCCGGGCGCCTCCAGCGCCGAGACCGTGTACGTCTTCAACGTGGGGTCCAGGGACGTCACCTTGATCGACGCTGCCGCGCGGCAGACGCGTGAAACGCGCCCGCTTGGCGCCGCGGTCCGCTGGCTCTCGAACGAGCAGACTTACTGGGATGGTCAACTGGTCTGGACCTACGACTTCCCGGATAACAAGCTCCAGGCGATCGGCATTGATCCGCGCAACGTGGCGGTCTCGAGGACGATTCCGGATCTCGGCACCGGCCCCGGTCACAGTTTGATGCTGCTGCCCGACAAGAAGACCGCGGCGATCAACGTCGCCGGCGATAACGTGATCGCGGTCATCGACGTGGGGTCTGGTCAGATCATTCGCAAGGTGCCCACCGGCAAATTCCCGTGCGACCTGCACTTCACGCCGGATGGCCGCTACGCGTACACCCCGGAGCGCGACCAGGACACCGTGTCGATGTTCGATATCCAGACGTGGAGTCTGGTCAAGACCGTCAACTTTCCGGCCGGCAGCCAGCCCTACATGCTGCGCGTTTCGCCAGACGGCAAGGAGGTATGGGTACAGACCGGCAAAGTCGACACGAACACGGTCCTCAGCGCGGAAGACCTCTCGACGCTGGCCACGATGCCGACTGGGAAAGGTCCGGTGACCAACGCCTGGAGCGTCGACGGCAAGTACTCGGTGGTCAGCAATTCGGTGGACACCTTCGCCTCCGTATTCGACGCGAAAACCTACCATGAGGTCGGGCGACTCTCAGTCGGTCAGGGTGCCTCGAATATCGGCTTCACCCGCGATGGCACCACCGGATTCATGTCGGTGACCGGTGCCAATTCCGTCGCGGTCATCGACATGCCCAGGCTGAATGTCGTGAGTCAGCTCAAGGCCGGGATGCAGCCTCAGGGCCTGATCGTGCTGTAGCTCCGGCGCGCGTTGGCAAGAGCGCCAGTGCGATCGCCACACAGATCAGTCCCATAGCGGCTTCGGCGCCGACGTGCTGACGCAGCACCGACGCGAAGATGAGCAGCGCAGTCGGCAGACTCCGGGAACCGCGTTGGTATACCGCCCATGCTCCCGTGCCCACGGCCAGCAGCCGGCTGAGCAGACCGGCCGTCAAATCTGGCAAGGCGACGAACGTCGGGACGGCGATTGCGCTGGCAACAAAGGCCAACCAGGTCAGCGCGCTGCCGACGCAAACGACGCGATCGACGGCGGGCGGCACACTCACGGCGATCAGCAACAAGGCCGCGGCCCACGCGGCGCCGGTGACGTTCGCCAGGATTGCGACCGAGTGGCGAGCCCAGAGCACATCGGCGGCCGATGGGTCGGAGCGAGCCAGGAGGCCTACGCCTATCCCGTCCAGGGCGAGGTACACGGTGTTGCACACGGCGAACACCACCAGGACGCAGCGAGCGGCAACTGCGTGTGTTGCACGCCATAAAAGGACAACCAGTCCCAGGTAGCCAATCAGCAGGCAAAGGTGCAACACCATCCACCAGCCGGCGATGGGCTGCACGACCTCGCCAACGAAGCCGTCGGGCCAGGCCGGATGGAGTAACTCGAGGACGGCCACGCCAACCGGCACGAGACCTGTCAGACGCCAGGACGATAGGTTGCTGATGCCAACATGATGCCTGCCCGCCCGCGCAGCGACACCAGATAGTCCGCGTGCTGAAGCTCCGCGAGGCTGCTCCGCGGCCGGCGGTCCGCCGGAGCTCGCATCAACGACTCCTCACCCGCGCGGCAGCGGCTCAGCTCACGCCCGCGGTGGCTCCCGGCTGACGCCAGCCGCGTGACTCCGACCGCATATCCGGCCCATAGCGGACCCGGAACAGCAGCGTGCGTTGCTGGCCGTTCTCATACTCGTGAAACTCACCCGGCGGATGGATCACGAACGAGCCCGGCGTCACAGTCACGGTCGCCTCAGGCGTCCGCATGACCCCACCACCCTCGAAGCAAAAGTAGATCTCGGTCGCCTCGGGGTGGCTGTGATACGGACTGATCTGGCCAGGCTCCCAGCAGGCGACCGTCACGTCGCCGTCGGCTACCCGGCCAAGGATCTTTTCGACGTGCCGCCGCGGGTTGAACTCCTGCTCGTCGGGCAGACTGAACGTTTGCACCTCAGCGCTCGCTGAACAGGACGCCGCCTTTGCCTTTGTCGGTGAGCGGGTTTTCGTGAATGATCACGGTCACTGCGTCGGCGGGCACCGAGCAGGTGCGGACCACCGCGTCGGTGATCTCCTTGATCAAAGCCCGCTTCTGGTCTTGAGTCCGACCCTGGGCGATCTCGATGATGACTTCCGGCATGCCCGCCAGCGTATCGGATTTAGGCCAACGCGCGATCCACCACGACGCACACGCGCGCGGCCCACGCGGTCACCTGGCCCCGCGAGCTGAAGCCCAGTTTTGGAGAGGATGTGGCTGCCTGCCGCCAGCCGTACGCTGGCCGCGAGCTGGCCGGAGAGCGCCGCCACGTCGGCGATCTTGTCTAGCGTATCGGGCAGCTGGAGTCGATGGCCCAGCTCCACCTGAAGTCGCAGCGCCGCCTGCAGCTGCTGAAGCAGCGCTACGATCCCGAGAACGTGTTCCATCTCAACCAGAACATCAAGCCCGGACTCACTGCACAAGGGACTTTGGAGTAGCCTCAGCGCGCTTCCTTGTAGCCATCCGGCGGGCCATCCTGGGCGCCGAGCTCGGAGGAAAACGCCGCCGCGTAGGCCTCGAAACGGCCCTTCCAGGCATCGGGGGCCGGGTCGAGACCAACCAGGCGGTCCAGGCACGTGTCCCAGCCGGCGGCGTTGCGCGCGGCTGCGTTGGCCGGCAGTTGGTCGATCAACACCAGTCGGGTGCCGCCGTGGTCGGGCGTGAGTTCGAAGCGGAGCGTTTCCTCGCCCCAGGTGAAAGCGAGCTCGCGCGGTTCGTCGACGGTAAGGACCGTGCCGGTGAGGGTCACGTCGATGACCTCGGGCGGAAACGGGAACGTAATCGCGGCACCGACGTGCCACTCGCCTCCCTCGACGACCACGTCGCACGGAAACCATGCGCGCAATTGCTCGCGATCGGTGAGCGCGGTCCAGACGATATCTGGCGGGTCGGCAAGGTGGCGCTCCAGGCGGATCGCAGGTCGAGCGCGGTCGGATATGAGCGTGGCGTCGGTCATGGGTCGGTTCTCCTTTGATCGAGGTGGTGCTCGAGGCGATCGAGGCGGTGCTCCCAGAGCCTGCGATAGGGCTCGAGCCACGCGTCGAGCTCGGCGAGCGGCTCCGGGCGAACGTGGTACAGGCGACGCTGGGCGTCGATGCGGGCCTCAACGAGACCGGCCTCTTTGAGGACGCGGAGGTGCTTGGATACGGCGGGCTGGCTCAAGCCCAGGCGATCGACGAGATGTCCGACGGTCTGCTCGCGATCGCGCAGCAGATCGAGGATTTCGACACGGTGCGGCTCGGCCAGGGCCCGGAACGCGGCGGCGGTCACCGTCCCAAAGGTTGCCATCTCAGGCATATAGCTGTCAAGGAATATACGTGGGCGTTCAGCCGGTTGTACGCGGCGGGTGCCCGTACACTCCACGCGTGCCAGTCACCGCCAGGGTTGCACAACGACCAGTCCGAGGCATGGATCAGCCGGACTGTTGACGCCCACGTTTGTGCGTGACATCGCTCGGCTGGCGTACTTCTGGGCCTGGCCCATGGTCAACCTGCACAACCGGCTTGCAGCCTGTCAGCAGTTGCCCGCGCCGAATCATGTCGCCGTGCTGCACGATGACGTGACCCGGACGAGAGGCTCTGGCCTGCCCTAACCAGGATGTGGTGTACGGATTCAATCCACTTGCTCCGTGTCGCGAACCAGTGGTCAAGCCAAGTACCTGATTTCGGCGGCCGGTCTGGGTCTACAGGTGTACGATCGGCGTACGTATGGTTTACGGCACGTGACCTGGCTCGTATCTGATCGTTGGCCCAGGGTGGTCGGGCGACAACCCATCGGGGATCGTCGACGTCTTCACGATCGGAGCGCGGTGCGCCACTTCGTCGATCAGATCGCGGTCTAGCCCTTGAGCCAGTACGCCGGCACGCCAGAGTTGATCGACTGGGCCGCGGCACCGGTGTATCCGTCCCAGACCAGCGGCGAAGCCGCCACGCTGGCTTCTTCGCCGCACCGTTCGGCACCCAGGAGTGGTTGCTGAACTGTTACGGCGTGAAAGACGTCGACTACACGGATACGCCAGTGACGCACCCGTATTCACGCTCCCGTGGCGCTACATCACGTCGTCGGTGCCCGCCCTGTTCGATC
>JAFAWJ010000438.1 GCA_019242065.1 Chloroflexota bacterium | reverse complement strand
CCGCGGCCGCTTCGGGCGAGCCGGTGTACTTCGGTCTCTCCGCGCCCCTCACCGGACCGCTGGCGGAGTACGGCGCCTACTTCAAGAACGGCTTCGGCCTCGCCCTCGACGAAATCAACGCCGCCGGTGGCATCGACGGTCGACCGGTCGCGCTGGACTGGGAGGACACGCAGTCCGATCCCAAGCAGTCGGTCGCCGTCGCCCAGAAGTTCGTCGACGACCCGCGCATCATCGCCGAACTCGGCGATTTTTCCAGCACCGCGTCGATGGCCGCCTCGCCGACCTACCAGCGCGCGCAGATGGTCCAGTACGGCTATACCAATTCCTCGCCTGACTTCACGAAAGGTGGCGACTACATGTTTGCCCCCGGCGTGTCGCAGGCAACCTCCGAGGTGCTCCAGACCCAGGCCGTCGCGAAATACGGTAAGAAAATCGCGGTCCTGTATCTCGATACCAGCTGGGGCGACACCACCTATATGGCATCTTCAAAGACACCGCCCAACAGCTCGGTCTGGAAGTCACCTACAGCGCCGGCTACCTGGACTCTACGACGGATTTTCGGCCGCTGCTGATCAACGCGCGCGATTCGCAACCGGACCTCTTATACGACATTGGCTACGACAACGATGCCGCGGCGATCCTCAATCAGCGCCTGGACGTCAACCTGACCGCGCCGGTCTTCCTGGAGCAGCTCACCTCAACCGGCATCCAGCTGGCCGGTGAGAATGCAGAGGGCGCACTGACCACCAATACCTGGTTTTCGGTGTCGCCCGACCCGCGTATTCAGGCATTCACCACCGCCTTCAAGAATCGATACGGAACTGAGCCAGATCAGTTCGAGGTGGTCGCGTACGACGCGCTCTACCAGGTCGTGTACGCGGCGAAGAAGGGCGGTGCCACTCGGGAAGGTGTCTACAACGGACTCAGGAACAGGACCGACCTGCCCAGCGTCGAGATCGGGCCATTCGCTTTCGAGTCCGATCGGCGGCCTGCCAATCCACCGGTGCCGGCCATTGTCGCGGTCAAGAACGGCGAGCTGGTCCTGACCGACAAGAACTGACGACTAACGGACACAGGACGCCCATGCTGGACACGCTGCTGGCCGGAATCGTGCACGGCAACGCCTACGCGCTGGTCGCCATCGGACTGTCGCTGATCTTCGGCGTCTCCAACGTTGTCAACTTCGCGCAGGGATCCCGCTCGGGATGCACCACTTGGGCGCAGGTCAGTACACTATCACGAGTAGTTGAGTAGATTAGTCCACTAAACTAACTAAGTCTCGTAGCACGCGTGTACGAGAGGACCTGCCCTGATGTCGTTCACCACACGCCCGCGACTTCCCAGCCTGCTCGTCGGGCTAACCCTGGTCGTCGCGCTCGCCGCCGCAGCCTGCACCTCCGCACCCAGCCCCACCGCGGCCTCTCCCGCCGGCGCGCCGCCGACAACAGCTGGCGTGCCGACCGCCCACCTGTCGCTCGTCGGCTACTCCACGCCCCAGGAGGCGTATGCCCAGCTCGTGCCTGCTTTCCAACAGACGCCAGCCGGCCAGGGGGTGAGCATCGACTCCTCCTTTGGCGCCTCAGGCACCCAGACCCAGGCCGTGATCAATGGCCTGGACGCCGACCTCGTCGCCCTGTCGCTGGAGTCCGACGTCAACAAGCTGGTGACCGCCGGGCTAGTCGCTCCCGACTGGAACCAGGACCAGTACCACGGCATGGTGACCGACTCCGTCGTGGTGCTCGTCGTGCGCAAGGGCAACCCCAAACACATTCAGACCTGGGACGATCTGCTGCAGCCGGGCATCGACGTGGTCACGCCCGACGTATTTCAGTCGGGCGGCGCCAAGTGGAACCTGCTGGCCGCGTATGGCGCCAAACTCACGTCGGGGGCGACGCCAGATGAGGCCCGCGCGTATCTGAAAGAGCTGCTCAGCCACGTCAACGTCCAGCCGGCCAGCGGCCGCGAGGCGATGACGACGTTCGTCGGCGGCAAAGGCGACGTGGCGATCTCGTATGAGAACGAAGCGATCACCGCCCAGCAAGCCGGCCAGTCGGTCGACTACGTCGTGCCGAGCTCGACCATTCTCATCGAGAACCCGATCGCGGTCGTCAAGACCTCGCCCAACGTGAAGGTTGCCCAGTCGTTCGTCGACTTTCTGCGGAGTCCCGACGGCCAGCATGATTGGGCAAAGCTCGGCTATCGGCCTGTGGCTCAGGACGTGGCGGCCGAAGTGGCCGCGACCTACCCGACGCCCAGCGGCCTGTTCACGATCAACGACCTGGGTGGCTGGCCGGCGGTCGACAAGCAGTTTTTCGATCGCGACAACGGGATGGTGAGCCAGATTCTCCAGGAGTTGGGACAGTCCGGTGGCCACAGCTGATCCACCAGTCGCCACAACTCCCGAGAGATTGGATTCGCTGACGAGTCCGTCGGTTGTCACAAACCCATCGGTGGGAAGTGACCCGGTGGTCAGTGTCGGGGCCGAAGCCGAACCGCCAGTCTTCGCGGGCGACCTGCGGCCCGAGGTCGAACGGCAGGTCTTCGCGGGCGACCTGCGGCGCGAGACGGACAGCCTCCAGCGCCGCGCTCGCGCCGCGCTCCGCCACGCCCCCCTCGGCGGCGCCTTCGTCTCCGCCTATCTGACCGTGGTCGTGCTGATCCCGATCGCCGCGCTCGTCGCCCAGGCCGGCGGCGCATTCGCCCAGGGTGGCGGCTGGGCCGCCGTGACGAACCCGCAGACCCTCGCAGCCCTCGAGCTGACCATCTCCACCGCCGTCCTGGTCGCCCTCGCCAACGCCGTCGTCGGCCTCGCCACCGCCTGGGTGCTTGTGCGCGACGACTTCCCCGGCCGTCGATTGCTGGACGCCATCATCGACCTGCCGCTGGCGTTGCCAACCATCGTGGCCGGTGTGACCTTGCTCACGCTGTACGGCCCCGGAAGTCCCATCGGTTTGAACATCGCCTACACGCGCGCGGCCATCACGCTGGCGCTGTTGTTCGTCACCTTCCCGTTCGTCGTCCGCTCGGTCCAGCCGGTGCTGCAGGTGCTGGACCCGGAGGTGGAGGCCGCGGCGCGCAGCATGGGCGCCGGTGGCTGGACGCTCTTCCGCCATATCCTGCTGCCGCAGCTCATGCCGGCGGTCATTTCGGGCGCCGCGCTGGCATTTGCGCGCGGCCTCGGCGAGTACGGTGCCGTGGTGCTGCTGTCTGGCAACATCCCGTTCCAGACGCAGCTCACCTCCGTGTATATCTTTGGCGACGTCGAACAGGGCGACACCGCCGACGCGGCCGCCATCTCGCTGGTCCTGCTGTTGCTGACGCTGGCGGTGCTGGTGGCCGCCGACGTGTTCCGTCGCCGCTACACGGCCAATGCGCAATAGGTCTCCGCGCTGGCTGCGCGTGGTCGTCATCAGCTACCTGGTGGTGCTGGTCGGCGCTCCGGCCGGCCTGGTGCTGTTCCGCACGCTGGCCGCGGGCCTGGGTCCACTCTGGGCCGCGCTGAGTCGCCCGGAAGCGGTCCACGCCATGCAGCTGACGCTGATCGTGACGGCGATCGCGGTGCCGTGCAACCTGGTCTTCGGGGTGGTCTGCGCGCTGATCATGGTCCGCTCGCGGAGTCCGCTGCGGGTGGTGCTGGGCCCGTTGACCAGCATGCCGCTGGCGCTTTCGCCGGTGGTTATCGGTCTGGCGTTCCTGCTGGCGTACGGCGTCCGCGGCTGGCTCGGCCCGAGCTTTGCCACGATCGGACTGAAAGTGATCTTCGACGTGCCGGGCATGGTGCTGGCGACGATGTTCGTCAGCTTGCCGTTCGTCATCCGTGAGGTGGAGCCGGTGCTGCGCGCGCTTGGCGTCGACCAGGAAGAGGCGGCCGCCACCTTCGGAGCGACCGCGCTCCAGACTTTCCATCACATCACCCTGCCGAATATTGCACCCGCCGTGGGCTACGGGGTGGTGCTGACGATTGCCCGCTCGGTGGGCGAGTTTGGCGCGGTCAGCGTGGTATCTGGTCACCTGGTGGGTCGTACGCAGACACTCACCCAGTATGTGGCCGATCGGTACCTGGCGTTCGACCTGACGGGCGCGTACGTCGCCGCGACGCTGCTGGGCGCGGTGGCCATGCTGTCACTGTTCGGCATGCACGCGCTCCGCCGCACGCTGGACGCCTGAGTCTTCTGCAATCGCCCGAAGTGTGCGCGCCGCCGCCGCTCGACGCGTGAATCCTCTATAACCGCGCGAAGCGTGCGCCCGACGCCACTCGGAGGCTTCAGGCCGCGCTATCGCCCACAATACCCGTGTGGCCTCCGCCCGCGAACAGGCTTCGCCCGAAGCGATCTACCGTGCGCGCGCCGACGCTTTCACTGCCGACGCACTCGTGCTCGGCCGGCGTTTCAACCGCGTCGCCAACGTGCGCCTGCTGGCATTTCTCGCCACCGCCGCGTGCCTGATCTGGGCCGTGGCCCAGGGTGGCGCGCCAGCCGCTGGCCTGGGATTGGCATTCGGCGCCGTATTCGTCGGCCTGGTGCGCTACCACCGGCAGCTCGGTAGACAGCGCGACCACGCGCGCGGCATGCGAGACGTGAACGTCGAGAGCATGGACCGTCTTGCGCGTCGCTGGGAGACCATTCCGCTCCGCCATACCGTGAGCGCGAATCCGCGCCACCCCTTTGCGGCCGACCTTGATCTGCTCGGCCGCGCCTCCCTTCTCCATCTGCTGGACACCACCCGCACCGCGATGGGCCAGTCGACGCTCACACGCTGGCTCCTGGAGCCGGCCGGCGCGGAGGAAGTCGGCGCGCGGCAGGCCGCGATGGCCGAGCTGTCCTCGAAGCTGGACCTGCGCCAGGAATTGCAGGTCTCCGCCGGACCTGAGGACGTCCCGCGCCTTGATCCGCAGCCGCTGCTCACCTGGGCGGAGTCCAGGCCGGAGCGGTTGCGCCCGGCCCAGGTATGGTGCGCGCGGATCAGCCCGGTACTGCTCGGCGTGTGCGCCATCGCCGAGGTGACGGGTCGCTCGAGCTGGCCAGTGTGGCTGGTGTTCCTGTTCGTCAACCTGGTGCTGTGGCAGCTCTTTGGCCGGCGGGCGTACACCACGCTCGCCTACCTCGCCGACCAGGAGCCCGCCTTACGCCAGTACGCCGCCAGCTTCGACCTGCTCACCACGGCTACGTTTGAGGCGCCGCGGCTGGCTGCGCTGCAGGCGTCGCTGCACGCGAACGGACGCTCGGCGGCGGCCCAGATTCACTCGCTGGAGCGCATCGCACGCCGCGTGATCCCGCGCAGCGCCCTGGCGTACTGGGTGGTCCAGCCACTGACCTTGTGGGACGTCCAGGTGCTGGCCGCCCTCGAAGACTGGCAGGCGACGGTGGGCCCCTGCCTGCGGAGATGGCTCGAGGCACTCGGCGAAATCGAAGCGCTCGCCGCGCTGGCAGCCCTGGCCCACGCCCACCCCGATTGGGCCATTCCACATATCGACGCCAGTGCGTGCCGTCTGGAGGCCTCGCGGGCCGGGCATCCCTTGCTTGCCCCCGACACGCGTGTCGATAACGACGTCTCGCTCGGTCCGTCGGGGACGTGTGTGCTCGTCACCGGTTCGAATATGGCTGGCAAGAGCACGTATTTGCGTACGATCGGCGTGAATGTCGTGCTGGCGCAGGCTGGCGGGCCGGTATGCGCGCGAGCGTTTCGCATGCCGCCCCTTGACCTGTGCACCAGCATGCGTGTGGTCGACTCACTGGAACGTGGTGTCTCGACGTTTCTCGCCGAGGTCATGCGCTTGAAGCAAATTGTCGACGTTGCCCGCCAGGCCGCTGGCGAGCGCACCGTCTGCTATTTGCTCGACGAAATCCTGCAGGGCACCAACTCGGCCGAGCGTCAGATCGCGGTGCGCCAGGTGATCCGCTTCCTGGTCGCACGGCAGGCCATCGGCGCCGTCTCCACCCACGACCTCACGCTGGCGGACCTGCCGGAATTCGACACGCGTGCGCGGCTGGTCCACTTCCAGGAGACGCTCTCCGACGGACCCGACGGCCCGGTTATGAGCTTCGGGTATCAACTCCAGCCCGGTCTCGCCACGTCGACGAACGCCTTGCGGCTGGTGGCCATGCTCGGGCTGGATGACGATTCCACATGAAGCAGCGTCGCAAGCAGCGCTTCACACGGACCGCCGTAGTATTGGGCTCCGTCGCGCTGGTCGCGACGCCGATCATGATCTTCACCGGCTTTTTCACGGACCAGCCGAGCTGGATCGTAACGCTGGTTGCCACCCTGGTCGCCTTCTGCGCGATCGGCGCGGTGCTGCTGTTGTTCCTCGTTCTCTTTGACTGATTGAACGGTGCTAACCGTAACTCAGACGTGGAAATACGTGTCGTAGTCAGGTTGCCAACCCGCGGGCGCGTATTCGCCCGTGGCGGGGTCCAGGTGGTACGTCCCGGCCAGCTTGCCGTCGAGGATCGCCCGCAGCGCCGAAAACAGGTACTCCAGGTCGGCCGGCGAATTATGCAGTCCGATACTCGCGCGCACCGCGCCCGGCACCTTGTAGCGGACGTGCGCGATAATCTGCCGCTGGATATCGGCGGATTCATCAGGTGTGATCTGCAGCAAGTGCGACATGCCCGGATGCGCACAAAAGCAGCCGGCCCGCAGCCCGATTGCCCATTCATAGCTGAGCGCCGCCGCCACCAGGTTGTCGGGTACGCCGTCGATCGTGAATGACAGCACGCCCACTCGACGTGAGACATCCCGCGGCCCCAGCACATGCACACCCGCCAGCGCGGCGAACTGCGTCAGCGCATACTCCGTCAGCGCTTCTTCGTGGTGGCTGATGTTGTCCATCCCCAGTTCCAGCAGCCGGCGTATCGCGGCGGCCAATGCGACGACGCCGACGACGTTGGGTGAACCGGCTTCCTCCCGTTCGGGAATGCCCGCCCAGATCACGCGATCGAGCGTGACCAGGTCGACGATGCCGCCACCAAGCTGATCGGGCGTGTCCGAAAACGCGTCGCGCGGCGCGACCAGCACACCGGCGCCGTACGGCGCGTACAGTTTGTGGGCCGAAAACGCCAGGAAATCAAGCGCGTCGTCTTCTCCGCTGCCGCGCATCCGCACCCGCCGGTGTGGCACCAGTTGCGCGCCGTCGACGAAGATTCGGGCACCGTAGCGGTGTGCCAGGCGAGCGAACTGGTCTAACGGCGGCGCATAGCCCGTGACGTTGTAGGCGCCGGCCAGCGCCACCAGTCGCGGGCGATTGGTGGGTGCCGCGCGCAGCTGGCGTTCGAGATCCTCCTGGTCCAGGCAGCCGTCCTGGTCGACATGGATGAAGCGCACTTCGCTGGCGTACACGCGCCACGGCAGCATGTTCGCGTGGTGCTCCATGATCGTGGTGAAGACGATCGGCGGGTCGTCGGCCAGGTCGCGTGCCATTTTGTTGATGGCTTCGGTGGTGTGTCTGGTGAACACCACCACGTGTCGGTCAGGGTCAGCTCCGACAAAGTCCGCCACCGCCTCGCGTGCGGATTCGAGGACGTGCGTGCTCAGTTGACTTTTGAATCCGCTGCCGCGGTGTACGCTCGAATACCAGTTGGCAAAGCGGTGGACGGCATCGCGCACCGCAAGCAACGGAGGGGTGCTGGCGGCGTTGTCCAGGTTGACGTAACGGCGGCGCTCGCCGTCGAGCGTGGGGACTCGTTCGTCCTGGCCGGCGATCTCCAGCGGCCAGCCCGGCGGCAGTCCGCTGAGCTGGTGATGGTCTTCATTCGCGGCGATCATGACCCGGCTCGACCGCATCTTACACGGGTGCTTGCTGGCCGATTTGCAACACGATTTTGCCGCGCGTATGCCGCCCGGCAACGCGCGCCAGCGCCTCGCGCGCCTGGTCCAGCGGCAGCACCGCCTCGACCTGCGGCCGCAGCTTGCCCGTGTCGATCAGGCGCGACAGGGCGTCCAGCCGCTGTCGGCCGCCCGAGGCGGCGAACGATTCGCCGCGAATGCCACGCTCCAGTCGGACAGGCGTGCTCTGCAGGACGATAAACAGCGCGCGGCCGCCGTCGCGCACCGCGCCGATCGCCTGGTCGCGCGTGTGGCCACCGGCGGCGTCCAGCAGCACATCCACGCCGCCGGACACCGCGGCACGCAGCTGCTGAACCCAGTCCGCGGCGTGGTAATCGAAGACGTCGCTTGCGCCCAATCCTCGCAGATAGTCGTGATTGCCTGGGCTCGCCACACCCAGCGCGCGCGCACCCTGGGCCACGGCGATCTGCACGGCGGCACTCCCCACGCCGCCCGCGGCGGCGGTGATCAGCACCGTCTCGCCGGCCTGGAGCCGACCCCGGTCAACGAGCGCCTCGTACGCGGTGCCGGCGCTGATCACCAGCCCGGCCGCTTCCTCGAAGGTTGCCCGTTCTGGCATGCGCGCCAGGCGGTCCGCCGAGGCCAGGGCCAGCTCGGCGAACCCGCCGCCGGCTGGAAACAGGGTTCCGTAGACGCGATCGCCCGAGCGGAGGTCGGCGCCGTCGCCCGCGGCTTCGACGACGCCCGCGATTTCCTGGCCCGGAATGAACGGCACCGCAACGCCTGGGAAGCCACCGCTGAGGAACCCGACGTCCCACAGGCCGACGCCCGCACCACGGACGCGGACCAGCGCCTGGTTCGTTGCGGGCACGGGATCTGGCCGCTCGTCCAACACCACACTGTCGATGCCATCCAGCTTCTGCGCCAGGGCTGCTCGCATGGCTTCTCCAACCTCCTACCGTTGTGTGTGGAACATACAGGTCGCGATACGGAGGCGGCCAATGAGGGTTCCTTCGCTGACGACAATCTTGCTAGTGCGAGCGCGGGTTGGCCGCAACGAAGAAGCGGGCCTGCGCTGCGTGTACCACGGGTGGAAACTCGACACCGACGGCACGTGCGTCGACATGCCCAACGAGCCCGCCGAGTCCGATTTTCGCAGCGAGGTCAAGGCAACGGCCTATCCAGGCCAGGAGCGCTCGCTGCAGTCGTACACCGGGCTGTCGTCTGTCCACCTGGAGGACCTGGCGATCACCGAGAGCATGGGCACGTTGCTGGATCGCAGCGCCGAGCATCTCGGCACCAGTGACGTGATGGTGATCCGTACCCGTCGACGACTGATGGCCGCGGCGACGGCGCTGCGCGAGCGTGGCGAAGTGCCGCCGGGGGCGGACAATCCGCTGGTGTATCGGACGCGTTCCGGCAGCGCCTTTCTGCCGAAGGACGCCGATTGGATCGCGGCGACGGAGGACTTGCGCAAGGCGTTCGTGGAGCATCCGGAGCTGGATCCGGATCCGCGCGTCCTCGCCTGAGCGAACAGGAAATCGCGGGCGCGAGCTGATTGCGACGCCGCTCACGCCCGCGGCGTTCTACGCACACCGGCACCAGCCAGCGTATGCACGCGTGATGCCGCCAGAACGATGATCCCCCGACTACCAGTCCGAGGA
>JAFAWJ010000194.1 GCA_019242065.1 Chloroflexota bacterium | reverse complement strand
CGGTTACGACCAGGCGCCGATCGAGGCCGACGACGACCAGACGCTGGCCGACGAACGGCGAACGACCACCACCACCACCACCGCCGCCGACACCGCCCGGCCAGTCGACCGCGCGCCGCGGGACAGGGACCAGGCGGCTCGGAACGTCGAGGGGCAGCGCCGCTTGCTGCTGCGCGAGGAAGAGCTCGTGCCGCGCACCCGCACCGTCCAGGCCGGCCAGGTGCGGCTCCAGACCGACGTCGTGAGCGAGCAGCGCACCGTCGAGGTGCCCGTCAGCCACGAGGAGGTCTATGTCGAGCGCCACGCCGTGGAGCGACGCGCGGCCGCGTCCCCCGTCGGCGAGCGCAGCGGAGCGATCGCCGTGCCCGTGCACGCGGAGGAGGTGACGATCGAGAAGCAGCCCGTGGTCTACGAGGAGGTCGAGCTCGGCAAACGCGCCGTCCAGGAACGACAGGTGGTCTCAGACACCGTACGCAAGGAGGTCGTTGACATTGACGCCGAGGGCGACGTCCGGACCGAGGTCAACGGCCCGGAGCCTCAACCGCGCCGCTGAACGCACTCACTGGCTGGTGTTCTGCTCGGCCTGGCGGCCAGTCCGGTCGGGGGCGCCCTCGGCACTCCCCGCGAAGTGCGCTTCGAGGATGGCAGCGGCCAGGCGGTCGAGCGCTAGCTCTGAAAGCGTGAAGACCTCGAATTGCACGTAACTGATGGCCGCCGACTAATGCAACGCCGCACTCCCGGGCGTGACCGGTCTGCGGATTCGTGAGGACACAGCTCTCATCAGCATGAGCTGCAAGAAAAAGGAGTAACTGACAATGGCCAGGAATTACACCGACCAGCTTATCGACGGCATGGACGTCTACGACGTTCACGGCGACAAGATCGGCAGCGTCAGCGAGATTTATGACGCCGACCAGACGGGCGGCCGCACCTCCGGCAGCGGCGGCGGCTACCTGCGTGTACCGACCGGCTTCTTAGGCCTGGGGCGCGAGCACCACATTCCCTTCAGCGCCATTCGTACGGTCGACGGCGACCGCATCAACCTGAGCGTGCCCAAGGAAGACCTGGATACTCTGGGTTACGACGAAACCCCGACCACTATCGACGATGACCGCGCCGACTACGTTCCCGGCGAACGTACCGGCGCGACGACGACGACGACCCCCTCGGCGGCGAGCCGCGAGGTGGTAGCCGGCGGGAGCCGGCCAGAGGGACAGCCAGAGAGCCGCCGGCTCTTGTTGCGCGAAGAAGAACTGACACCGCGTAAACGGACCGTGCAAACCGGCGAGGTCCGCCTCCAGACTGACGTCGTCGAACAGCAGCGCACGGTCGAGGTGCCGGTCACGCGCGAGGAGGTGTATGTCGAGCGCCACGCCGTCGAGCGCCGGCCGTCGGAACGCCCAATCAGCGAGAAGGGCGAGACGATCGAAGTGCCCGTGCATGAAGACCAGGTGACGGTTGAGAAGCAGTCAGTCGTCTACGAAGAGGTCGAGGTCGGCACGCGCGCGGTGCAGGAGACCGAGTCTGTCGACGCCACCGTGCGCCGTGAGGAGCTGCGGGTCGAGGATCAGGGCAACGCGCTGCAGAGTAGTGGTGCACGCACGACCGGTGGTTGGGCAGCGGCGATGCCCGGCTATCGCAGCCGGTGGCAGCAGCAATACGGCAGTCGCGGCGGGCGCTGGGAAGACGCGGAGCCGGCCTACCAGTATGGCTATGGGCTGCGCGACCAGACCCAGTATCGCGGCAAGCGCTGGGCGGATATCGAGCCGGACGTGGAGCGCGACTGGACCCGCACGCACCCGAATACTCCCTGGGACCGTGCCAGTCAGAGTATTCGCGACGCGTGGGAAAACGCCACCGACCGTTAGAGCGCTATTCCATACACACCGCCACCCAGGAGACGGCAACTCCGCCGTTTCCTGGGTCACTCACACACCCACACACAAGGACGACAGCATGCCGACGTTTCAGGATCTGGCGGCAGACAACCCCAACATCCGCCAGCAATACGACGAGTGGCGCGAGCAGCGAGCCCAGAACGGCGAGGATCCGACCGACTACCAGGCATTTCGCCAGCACGTCCTGGACATGGGCGCGCCGGATCCCGGCGAGCAGGAAATCGACGACTTTGTGGGCGACGACTTCAAGGCGGCCCATCCCGAGCGCTACGGCAGCGGCTAACGACCGCGGCACGGCCTCGTGCGTCTCTCGCATAGTGGGTGTCCCCCCCGAACGCGGCCGCTTCTGAGTCAGACTGGGCCCCTGGCTGCGCTGGCTTCCCACAGGTACGGCTGGTCCAGCATCCAGCCTACGTCTAAGACCAGCCGGTGTAGCGCTGGGGGGCTAACTCCGCGATAGACCCTGGCGGATCCCCGCCTCCGCAACACCAGCCGGTGTAGCGCTGGGGGGCTAACTCCGCAATAGACCCTGGCGGATCCGCGCCTCCGCTCGGCCGGTGGCGCTGGTGACGGACCTCCCAGTCTTCGATGAGGCATGTACTGTGCACTCTTCGATGCCGTGCCAGAGTTTGGATATGCGCTCTCGTGCGAAGAGCACCGGCCCGGTGACCTCGTGCGATTTGCTGAAATGGCCGAGGAAGCCGGCTTCGAGTTCGCGATGATCTCGGATCACTACCACCCGTGGACCGATCGCCAGGGACAGAGCCCGTTCGCCTGGACAGTGATCGGTGGCATCGCGCAGGTCACGCGACAGTTGCGTCTTGGCACGGGTGTGACCTGCCCGATGATGCGTTATCACCCCGCAATTGTGGCGCAAGCCGCGGCGACAGCGGCTGCGTTGATGCCCGGTCGTTTTTTCCTCGGCGTCGGGACGGGTGAGAACCTGAACGAGCACATCCTGGGGAAAGGTTGGCCCTCGGCTCCCGTGCGCCAGGAAATGCTCGAAGAAGCCATTGCGATCATCCGCCTGCTGTGGCAGGGAGGAGAGCACAGTTTCGACGGTGCGCATTACACGGTCGATCACGCTCGGGTGTACACGTTGCCAGATGAAGTACCCCCGTTGTATGTGGCTGCCGCGGGTCCTCGTGCGGCTGAGATCGCGGGTGCGCAGGGCGACGGTCTGATCAGCGTCGCTCCCTCAGCGGAGCTCGTAGACGCGTTCACAGGCTCGGGTGGTGCCGGCAAGCCGATGTACGGACAGGTATCGGTGTGCTGGGCCGCGGACGAGGCCGCCGCGCGCAAAACAGCGATGGAATACTGGCCGACGGCAGCCGTGCCCGGTGAGTTGAGTCAAGAGCTGCCTTTGCCACGCCACTTCGAGCAGGCTGCACAGTTGGTGCGCGAGGAAGACGTGCTGAGCAGCGTTGTATGTGGACCGGATGTCGAACGCCATTGCGAGGCGTTCAAGAAGTTCCTCGACGCAGGCATCGATCATGTGTACGTGCACCAGATCGGCCCGGACCAGGCGGGCTTTTTTACCTTTTACGAGAAGGAGGTGCTGCCCGCTCTTCGGCGC
>JAFAWJ010000191.1 GCA_019242065.1 Chloroflexota bacterium | reverse complement strand
TCACCGCACGGTCTTTGCGCAAGTGGTGGCCGACCAGCTGGGCTGGCCGGTGGAGCGGGTCACGGTTGTCGCCGGCGACACCGATTCCGTTGAGAACTCGGCCAATACGGCTGGCTCGCGATCGGCGCTGGAGGTCGGCAACGCCGTGTTTGGCGTTGCCCGCGCGGCTCGCGACGCACTCCTGGAGCGGGCGCAGACCGCGCTCGAAGTCGCCGCGGCTGATCTGCTGGTGACGCCGTCCGGCGTCGAGGTCCGCGGCGTCCCGGATCGGCACATTCCCCTGGGGGAGCTGCTCGACGGCGACCAGGCGCTCGAGACCGAGGAGCGTTTTCAAAGCAGCGGCGCGTACACCAGCGCCGTGCACGCCATCGTGCTGCGCGTCGACCCGGAGCTGGCGGCCATCGAGGTACTCCGCTACGTGATCGCCCACGATTGCGGCCAGCCGATCAATCCGTTGCTCGTCGACGGACAGTTACAGGGTGGCGCGGTCCACGGCGCCGGCTACGCGCTGATGGAAGAAGCGGTCTACCTGGAGGACGGTACGTTCACCACCGCCAATTTCACCGACTACACCATCCCGGGCAGGGGCATACCGATGCAGCTGCAGCCCACGTTTGTGGAGGTCCGCGCGCCTGTCCTCGGCAACAACCCTGCCGGTTTCAAAGGTGTTGGCGAGACAGGCACTATCGCCGCTCCAGCCGCGTTCGCCGCCGCCATCGAAGACGCTCTGCATACCTTCGGCATCGCTGCCGACGTCACAACACTGCCCGTCACCCCCAGGCGCGTGTTCGAGTTGCTCAGCGGCCCGCGACCAGCGTCAGGCGACCAGGACTCGCATTCGCGTTAGCCGCGCACAGCTGGCGGTACACGTCGACGTAATCGTCTGCCATTCGGTCCGGAGAAAATCGCTCTTCGGCTACCTGCCGGCACCGCGCTCGATCGATCTCGTCCAGGTGGCGGATCGCCTCCAGCATGCCGTCCTCGTCGTCGCAGATGAACCCGGTGACGCCGTGCTCGACCACCTCCGGAACACTCCCCTGGCGGAGCGCAATGACCGGCGTGCCACAGGCCATCGCTTCGACCATCACCAGCCCGAACGGCTCCGGCCAGCGTATCGGAAACAGCAGCGCCGCTGCGTGCCCCAGGAATTTGTCTTTGTCCGTACCGTCCACCTCACCCACAAATCGAGTGGACTTCCGATCCAGCAGTGGCAGAATCTCGTCCTGATAGTGGTGCCGGTCAGCCCGCACGTTCGGATCGGCGCTGTTGCGCAGCGGCTTGCGCGCCGCGATCCGTAATGGTTGACCCGCCGCGCGCGCCACGCGAATGGCCGTATCCAGTCCCTTTTCGGGTGAAATTCGACCGAGAAATGCGAGATACCTGCCCGGTTCCGCGCGAAACGTGAGCTCGTCGAGGTCAATTCCGTGATAAATCGTCCTGACGAAGTTCGCCCAGGCGACCGGTTGTCGCTGCGAATCGCTGATCGACACCAGCGGCACGTCCTTGAAGCGCTCATACGGCTGTTGCAGCTCCGGGAGGTCGAGCCTGCCGTGCAGCGTCGTGACGACCGGCACGCGCGCATGATGCGCGAGCGGGAAACCCCAGAAGTCGAGATGACTGTGGATCACGTCGAAGTCGTCCATACGGTCCAGAATCGCGTCCAGCGTTATCGACCAGAACGGGTTCATGTCGTTGAACGGTGGTTCGACGTGCCACAGCGCTTCGGCCACGGTTGGCAGCAGCCGTGCCCGAGTGTGCGAATCCCCCGGCGCAAACAGCGTGACGTCGTGCCCGCGATCGACCAGGGCCTCGGTCAGTGTGGCCACGACCCGTTCGGTGCCACCGTAGCGGGTTGGTGGCACCGTTTCAAAAGGTGGTGCAACCTGAGCAATACGCACGCCGTCTTCGGCTCGACCATAACACAACAGGTGTGCCGAGCCGCAGACGTATCCGCGAGCGGGCTAGCTGCCCGCCCCGCCTGCGCCGGCGCTGAACTCGTTTGGCATCTGCTGGGCAATGGCCGAGGCCAGCGGATCACCCAGACCAGCGGACATATCCGCGCCCTCTTTCGCCAGGTTGAAGGCGGTCATATAGTCCTTGGCCTCGAGCGCATCGATCACCTGCATGGTGCCCTGCACGTGCATGGTCAGGCCCTGGGCGACCGTGCCCGGCGGCAAATCTGGATTGAGTCCGGTCACAAAAGCGTCGGTGTCCTGGGCAAACTGCAACAGGTCCTGACGGTCGCGCGCTTGCGTCGCCGTATCGCCCCGCAGTCCCGCCTGGGCGTACTCGACGTAATCAGCGATATGCCGCCGCCACAGGGTCAGGAACGTCTGTTGGGCCTGGTCGCCGTACAGCTGGCCGAACACGCCGCCGAGCTCCTGGGTGTTTTCATCCAGCACGGTGGCGGCTGCCTGGGCTTGCGCCTGGTCGCCGCCGATCACCGGCGCGATGGCGATGCCGGCGAGATAGGTGTGCTCCTGGAGCAGGGTGTCGAGCATGACCCGCAGGTCGGCCTCCGACGAGGGCAGGGTGACCGCGGGCACCTCAGTCGGCAGCGCGGTGGGCATCGCCGCCGTACCTGTTGACGGCGTCATAGCGGCCGAGGGCGTCATTGCCGCCGAGGGCGTCATGCTCGTGCCCGGCGTCATCTGCGCAGAGGGCGTCATCTGCGCCGCCGGTGTGCTCT
>JAFAWJ010000068.1 GCA_019242065.1 Chloroflexota bacterium | reverse complement strand
TCCGCCGGTTCCCTCGTCGAGGAGCGGGAGCTACCGGACCTCGGCTCCGTACTCATCACGGGACCCTCGGGACGTTTCTCCCTGACGCCGCCGCGGCGCACTGCTGTACCACGACCGGCCGGTGGTGACAACGCCGAAGTTCTGGCTGAGCTCGGCATGAACGCGGCCTATCAGAACCTGCTCGCGAATCGAGTGATGGCTACCGAAGTCAAGTCCACCCTGGCCAGGCCGCGGGCCTGATCCGAAGTGAAAGGAATCTGCGATGTACGTTGGCATTCGAAACGCGCTGATTCGGCAGCCCGGCGATACGCGACCCATCCAGGACATCTACCAGGACTACTTCGACCGCATCGTGATGGCCGAGCAGGCCGGCTATGACTTCATCTGGTTCGGCGAGCACCACTTCTTCGCGAATCAGTGGAATCCTTCGCCGCTGATAGCCCTGGCCACGGTGGCCGGGCGCACCTCCCGCATGCGGCTCGGCACCAGTGTGCTGTTGACCCCGTTCTATAACCCCCTTCGCCTAGCGGAGGACATCGCTCAGCTCGACGTGCAGTCACACGGCCGTGTGGACCTCGTTTGCGGCAGTGCCTCCATTACCAGTGAATTCGAGAGCTTCGGCGTGGAGGCCACCGAGCGCTTCGGGCGAACCTTTGAAACGATGGACTTCGTGCGACGCTCTTTCTCCGGTGATGACGTCTTCGATCACCAGGGAAAGTACTTCCAGATCCCGCACGTGCACATAACGCCGCAGCCGGTGCAAAAGCCCTTTCCGATCTGGTTTGGTGGCTTCGGACCTAAAATGCTACGGCGTGCTGGGCGTGAAGGCTACCACCTGCAGACCGGCTCAAGTGAACCGGAAGAGTACCTGGCCGGTCTGCGCGAAGGCGGCCATGAGGCGGACGACTTCAACCTGGCGAACTTTGCGCGATTCGTCGTGGTCGCCACGCATGATGAGGTGCCCGCCGCGCGCGAGCGCACCCTGCGCGCCGAGCAAGCCCGACGCGAAGAATACAGCCCGCGCGGCCGCGACCTCGCCTTCCAGTTCCGCGCCGGACCCACCGACCTGGAACGCACGGAGACCGACGACGACCTGGTGCTGGGGATCCCGGTCGGGACGCCCGATCAGGTGTTGAAGGCGCTCGAGCCGCGGTGGAAATCCACCCGCGCCACGTATCTGGAGACCGGCCTCGGCAGTCCGCAAATCATCGAGCTGATCGGTCGTGAGATCCTACCGATTCTGAAGAGCTGGGGACGGGCACCCGTCCGCGAGCGGGGCGCCCAAACAACCGGAGTCAGCTCAGCCTCGGGACCAGCACTCGGCGCTGTTGGTCCGCGGCAAAGGCCATGATCGCCTGGTCTACCCATTTGCGCCAGGACGTCGCCGACAGCCTGCGCACCTATCTGGCGCGCGCGGTCGCGTTCTGTCCGACGCTCTCGGCCTGCCGCCACTGACGGCGGTGGGCAATTGCGCCGGCGGCCGGCGTCTGCAGGTGTCGTCGACAAGGCGCTCAACGAGCCGGCCGCCTGCGTGCCGATCCGACTTTGACGCTGGTCGCCGCCCGTGGATGGTTGCCCGGCGCGAAGAACACCTCTCCAGACTTGACTGATTCCTATCTAGAGTGCATAACTACATAGGTGTCTGTATTGGCTGATGCCGCGAGCCTTTCGCGATGTCTTGAAGGATGGTCCGCTTGCCAGCCTCCGGACTCTTCCAACCTCGGCTCCTGGGCCTTACCTGATCGCGCGAGCGGCAGGACCTGATCGCCGGATCAACGCATATTGGTCAGCAGTGAACAGCCTCAAAGAGGAGAATTGCTTCGTGTCGGATATGGACCTGTCTGAGAACAAGGCCAACTCGGTGAGCACCAGCGAAAGCGAGAACCCCGCGATCCCGTCCCCGACGCCCCAGGCGCATCGGCCCAGGACGAACCAGGACTGGTGGCCAAATCAACTTGACCTGTCGGTTCTCCACAAGCGCTCGGTTCTGTCCAACCCGATGGACCCGGACTACGAGTACGCGGAAGCCTTCAAGACCCTCGACGTCGAGGCGCTCAAGCGCGACCTGATCCAGGTCATGACCACATCGCAGGACTGGTGGCCAGCCGACTACGGCCACTACGGCCCGCTGTTCATTCGCATGTCCTGGCACGCCGCTGGCACCTACCGCATCGCTGATGGACGCGGCGGCGGCGGCGAGGGCGCCCAGCGATTCGCGCCGCTCAACAGCTGGCCCGACAACGCCAACCTCGACAAGGCGCGGCGGCTGCTGTGGCCCATCAAACAGAAGTACGGCCCGCAGTTGTCGTGGGCGGACCTGCTGGTCTTCGCCGGCAACGTCGCGATGGACTCGATGGGCTTCAAGACCTTCGGCTTCGGCTTCGGCCGCCCCGACATCTGGGAGCCCGACGAGATCTTCTGGGGGCCTGAGGACACCTGGCTCGGCGACGAGCGCCACGCGGCTGACGGAGAGCTCGAGGGTCCGGTCGGCGCCGACCACATGGGACTGATCTACGTCAACCCCGAAGGGCCTGGCGGCAACCCCGACCCCGCCCTGTCCGCAAAGTACATCCGCGAAACCTTCCGCCGCATGGCCATGAACGACGAAGAGACCGCCGCCCTGATCATCGGCGGCCACACGTTCGGCAAGACCCACGGCGCGGTCAGCGCCGACAACGTCGGGCCTGAGCCCGAGGGCGCGCCGATCGAGCTGCAGGGCCTCGGCTGGCACAATCGCT
>JAFAWJ010001110.1 GCA_019242065.1 Chloroflexota bacterium | reverse complement strand
CGGCGCGCTCGGCGAGCTGCTCCTGGGTGATGCCGAGAGCGCGGCGGTGCTCGCGGACGAGTTCGCCGATACGACGCGGTTCGACGTTCACCCGCATGTGAACGCGCTGAAGCGCCTCGCTATTCCACCCGGAGCCCAGCGTGTCGTGAACTTGCGGGTGGAATTGCGAGTTTTGCGACCGCGCTAGCAACGGCGCGCGTCAGGCCGCGGCGGGCTCCGAGGCTCGCCTTCGCATCGCGTACAACAGGCCTATCGGACGCGTGTCGGCGGCCGGGTTGAGGGCCAGCTCGAAGCAGATCGTGGCATACGCGTAGACCATGCGCAGCACACGACCACTGGATCGCAGCAGGTGCCGCGCGCGCAGGTTGTGCGGCGCAACGTCGCCCGTGAAGGTGCGGATGCCCTCGCGCACCGCCAGATATTCGAGATTCAAGAACAGCGCGCGGCCAAGGCCATAGCCCTGGAACCTGTCCTCGACGACGAGCGCCAGGTCCGCGCGCTGTCCATCGGCGACCACGTATTCGCCGAAACCCCGAATGATGCCGTCTTGCTCGGCGATCAAGACCTTGTGGCCGGCCGCGTCCGCGGGCAGCAGGCGAGCAAGCTCGCGTCGGAGCGCCTGGCCCTCGAGGCGGATCGAAGCGAGATAGCGCGCGCGCGTGGTTTCGGGAGAGAGTCGGCTGAGGAAATCGGCCAGGGCACCGTCATCGCCTGGGCGCGCCAGCCGAAACCGGGTGTGGACGGCGAAGTGCATATGGCCTCAGCCACCCTGACGCGTGGGCGGGATGTTGTGGTTCAGCCGAAACAGGTTGGACGGGTCGTACGCGGCCTTGATGGCCGCCAGCCGCGAATAGTTCGGACCGTAGGCCGCCCGCACGCGGGACTCGGTCTGGTCACCCACGCCCAGGAAATTCACGTAGACGCCACCAGGCGAAAACGGCTGCATGGCACCCCAAACGCGCCGGGTCCAGCCAATGTTCGAATCATCCTGGGCGGGATCTGTCCAGGAGGCGACGACGTTGAGCGAATACATCGCGTCGCGCAATGGATACGCCGTGTCTTGCGCGCCGACGCGATTGATGGCCCCGCCATAAAACTCGATGAGGGCTACCGTGAGCGGCGACGGCACATCCGCGGTTTCGTCGACAAGACGATCCAACACGTCGTCTTGGACACTCCGCAAGATCGACGACTTCCAGTAGATGCGATTGCCCGGCGGATTCAACATATCCAGCATCTGCTGCGCGGCGGTGTATGGCATGGCTTGCATCATGTCCGCGACCGGTGGGCCGAGTCTCCGCAGCAGCGCGAACAGTGCTTCGCCCTCCTCGGTTGGACCGTGATGAAAACCGATCACCACGACGATCGGAACGCCATCTGGCGACGTGCCCAGTCCAGCATAGGCGCCGGCGTTCTCGGGCGCACCCTGGGTGAACTCACGGTAGGCGCGAAGGACGTCGTGCGCCATCTCGCGCGGCCAGATCAGCAGGCCTGCATAGACGTTCGACGCGAGCGGATGCAGTTGATATTCGAATGACGTCACCACGCCGAAGTTGCCACCGCCGCCGCGCACCGCCCAGAACAGGTCCGGGTTGACGTCCGCGCTCGCCGTCCGGAGCTGGCCGTCTGCCGTCACGATGTCGACTGACAGCAGGTTGTCGCAACTGAGGCCGTGCGTTCGGCCCAGCCAGCCGATCCCGCCACCGAGTGTCAGTCCGGCGACGCCAGTCGTCGAAACCACACCACCGGTGGTCGCCAGCCCGAAGGCTTGCGTCTCGGCGTCGAACTCGGCCCAGGTCAGTCCGGCTTCGGCGCGGACGGTGCGCCGGGCCGGATCGACGCGAATACCTTTCATCGGCGCTAGATCGAGCAGTAACCCGTCGTCACAGATGCTGTTGCCCGCGGCGCTGTGGCCGCCCCCGCGCACCGCCAGCAGCACCTGGTCTTCGCGCGCGTAGTTCACCGCGGCGATCACGTCGGCGGTGCCGACGGCCTGGACGATGGCACGCGGATGTCGGTCGATCATGCCGTTCCAGACATGCCGGGCGGCGTCGAAGTCAGGGTCGTCGGGCTGGAGAACGCGACCCCGGACATTCACTGGCGCCGTTGGAGCCAGCACTTGATGCATCGTTGATTCTCCTTGCTGAAGTTGGCCAGAGGTCCGACACTTCAACCGAAGCGCTGGGCACCCGCCAAGGGGGCCGCCCGCGCCAGGCGAAGTATCGTGTGTCGAACTGTCTCTGGCCTCGCCAGCATGCTCGGGAGGTGCAGCCAACGCCAGGCAAAACTTGCAACTCCAGTCGCAAGTGCAATCAGATCAGGAACACGCCCTTGCCCATGTTCTGGGCCTCGACCCGCGCGTAGGCGTCGGCAGCTTGCTCCAGCTTGAACGTGTCCGTAAAGACCTTTCCTAGCGGAACGTGGCGCTCCACCGCGAAGCGGGCGCACTCGGCCATGAGCTGGCGGTTGAAGGTCCAGCAGCCGAGCATGGTCAGCTGGCGGTGGATCACGTCGGGTGTCATCTCGAAAGTCGCCGTGCCGTGGGCACCCACGTAGCAAGCTTTGCCCCACGGCCGCGCGGCGCGGGCGCACTGGACGCGTGCTTCGGGGTGGCCGGAGCAGTCCAGCGTCATGTCGGCGCCTTCGCCGTGGGTCAATTCGCGGATTGCGGCTACCGGGTCCAGAGCGGAGGGGTCCAGCACCACGTCCGCACCCATCTGCCGCGACATGCCGCGCCGCTCCGCCGACGGGTCCACCGCGATCACCCGCGCGCCCATGGCCGTCGCCAGTTGCGTCGCCGACAGTCCGACTGGACCCTGGCCAAAGATGACCAGTGTCTCGCGCCCCGACACATCCAACCGCTTCAGCGCCGCGTAGGCCGTCCCCGTGCCACACGCGATCGCGGCACCTTCGGCCCACTCCAGCTCAGAGGGCAGTTCGACCAGCGTCGAGACCGGCACGACCATGAGCGGCGCGTGGCCGCCGTCGATATCCGTGCCCATGACTTTTGCTTGCGAGCACATCTGGGTGTACCCCATGCCGCACAACCAGCAGCGACCGCACCCGCGGTAGTGGTGGATCATCACCCGCTGGCCGTCCGGTGCCTCCCGCTCGGAGACGCCCGGACCCCGGGCAACAACTTCGCCGCACGGCTCGTGCCCGCACACCACGCGGTGCTCGAGGGTTGCGCGTCGATACAGATTCAGGTCGCTGCCACAGATCCCGGAGGCGCGCATCGCCACCAGGACCTCGCCCGGACCAGGCGCGGGGTCCGGAAAGTCTTCCAGGGCGATCTGCCGATTCCCTGTGAATACCAGACCCCGCATACCGCGGCCCGGCTACCTACCCCAGAGCTCTGCCGACGCGCGCCGCGCGCCTTCGGCCATGGTCGCCAGCTTGGCCCACACGATCTCCTCGTGGCCAACCCGCGAGCCGATGCCGCAGTCGGTTCCGGTGGCGACGTTCTCTTTGCCGACGACGCTCGCGTAGTTGATCAGGCGTTCCTTGATCACGTCGGGATGTTCCACGAGGTCCGTGGCGTGGCTGATGACACCCGGCATCAGGATCTTGCCTTCCGGCAGTTTGGTGTCTTTCCACACGCGCCACTCGTGCTCGTGGCGCACGTTGGCGGCCTCGATGTTGTAGCACTGCGCGTTGATCCGCAAGATCAGGTCCGCGATGTCCTTGAGCTCGATGTCGGTGACGTGTGGCCGGTGGCCGCTGCCCCAGCAGGTGTGGAAGCGAACCAACTCCTCGGGTAGACCGCGCACCGCATGATTGATGATGTCGCCAGCGTTGGTCAGGTACTTGCGGAGGTCCTCGAGCGACCACTCAGGGTAGAAGGACCAGGTGGTGCAGAACTCCGGCTCGTCCACCTGGACGATCAGCCCGGCGTCGGTGATGGCCTTGTATTCCTCGCGGCAGGCGTCCGCGACAGCGTGCATGTACTCGTCTTCACTGGAGTAGTGCTGGTTGTTGACACCCGCGCCCAGACTGAGCGGACCCAGCGCCGCGACGTAGCCTTCAACGTAGTCGGGCTTGCCCTGCAGGGCGGCCTTCAGGTTCTTGATGTCCGCGGCGATCGCCGCCTGACCGGTGTACTTGACGGGACCCGTGCAGGCACGTGTTTCACGCAGGTTGGTATTGCGGACTTCGCCGGGGGTGGCAAAGCCGGGACGCACTGGACCGCCCGAGCCGGAGTACCACAGGCCTGATTCATAGAAGCCCGGAAACAGCCGCCGATCGCGGTCGGCGGTGCCGGCCCGCTTCGGCTTGCGATTGGGATCGGCCGGCACGTTCGAGAAGCCGCTGACGCGCTCCTGCATGTAGCCGCCGTAACTGCCCGCCTTGGCGTACTCGCCATCGTTGACGACGTCGACGCCCAGCTCGATCTGCTTGTCGACAATTTCTTGTACGGCTTTAGGCAGACGCTTCTGGTACTCGGCGGTGTGCGAACCGTCGCGGTTCTTGCCACCCTCGATCAATTCGTCGAGGGAGCGCGGACGCGGCAGGTTGCCGGCGTGGGACACGCGGATACGGTCGGTGCTGTGCTTCATTGACGCAAGGCCTCCTCGCGGGGCTGTTAGAACTGGCCTGTTACCAGGCGGAAGGCAGATCGTTGACCTGGAGAACCCAGGCTTTTTCGAGCTTCGGCAACTCCTCCTGGAGCCCGAGCTCCGCGAGGATGTTGGCGGCATCGGAACCCGGCCGGCCAGTGACGGCGCCCAGGCGCATCGGCGTCCGCGACAGCTGCACCGGCAGCCCGGGCGCGGTCGTCTCGCCGACTCCATCCACATTTTGACTGACGCTCAGCCCGCGCTGGATGACGTACCCGTCCACCATGAGCTCGTCCACCGGTACGCGCATCTGCGCCGGGATACCGTGCGCCTGCAGACGCTTGACCCAGACGTCGGCGGGCTCCTGCTTGAACGTGGCCTCGAGGTCGTCGGGCTTGTCGGCTTTGTCGGCGGCGAGTCCGTCGACCGACGCCAGCTTCTTGGACTCCGCCGCGGGCAAGGACACGAAGAACCATTTGCCGTCGGACCCTTGATAAAAACGGTCGAGCGGTCCGGTGCCGAGCGCCATATAGCCTCTCGGCTCGTTGGGAGCTGCGCGCCCGGCGTACGAGAGCATGTACGGCGTCTGGTGATAGGTCGCCGTCTGGCACAGCGAGCCCTGGACGTGCTGGCCCTGGCCGGTGCGCAGCCGATGGAACAGACCGAGTCCCGTGGCGAATGTGGCCAGCACGCCGGTACCGATGTCGATCAGGTTGTACGGACCGAGGATGGCCGGCGGATCCTGGCGCTCCATGATGCCCGCCACCGCCTGGCCCTGGCGCTCCCAGCCGCGGCCGTTCTTCCACGGGCCGAACTGACCGTAGCTGCTGACCGAGGCGTAGACGATGTCAGGATTGCGGGCCTTGACTTCGCGATAACCGATGCCGAGGTGGTCGGCGGTGCCAGGCGAGAAGTTCTCGAGCACCACGTCGGCTTGCTCGGCGAGGCCCCAGAAGACGCGCTGCGCCTCGAACGACTCCAGGTTGAGCAGGAGCGAGCGCTTGCCGCGGTTGAGGTAGCCGCCGACGCCCGACTTGGGGGCGTTGATCTTGACCACGTCGGCGCCGAACTCGTAGAGCAAGCGGCCGCAGGTGGGCCCGGCGAGGGCGACACACATGTCGACCACTTTCATGCCCTGCAGCGGCGACGTGATTCCAGCGTCACTCGCCGCGCCAGTGTCGCTTGGGCCAGCACCTCGCGCGGCGGTTGATGGAGCCGACTCAGAGCCAAGATCCGCCAGGATCTCTGGTCGATCGGCGTCAGGCACATGGCGTGGACCACGCGGATTGCCGGGCGTTGCCGTCAGGTGCACGGGCAAGCCGGCCATCCAGGTCGGACCGAACTCGGGATCGTCCAACTGGACCACGGCCCGCAGCTCGCGAGCGTGATCGGCGGCGATCCACTCATCGGTCGTCCGCGCCCAGCCCATGGCCGCGCCCGCGCGGTTGCCGACTTCTTCCCACTCGGCCGCCGTGCGCGTCAGGAACAGCTCGCGCAGCCTGGCGTGCAGCTGCTGATTGACCTTTTCGTCGCGCAGCTTCACGACGTCGAGCAGCTCCGGGCCCCAGTCGGTGATGCCGGCTTCCTGGGCAAACCACACCAGGTGGCGAGCGCTCGACGTATCGAACTGGACGTATTTGCCGTCTTTACATTTGAAGGCGCCCGCGCCGCGCCCATGGATGCCGCGCGGTCCGTGCAACCCGCGCTCGGTGACATAGGCGCCCGAGTGACCGATGAGCGTGAACATCGCGTCGAACATCGGTACCTCGACGCGCTGGCCGAGCCCCGTCCGCTCGCGGGAAATCAGGGCCATGACCGTGCCCGTGGCGCCCAGAAACGCTCCGAAGTTGGAGGCCAGCGGGACGGCCGAATAGAACGGCCGCGACCAGTCCCAGTTGGGGGTCTCTTCGCCGGCGCGGGGGATGCAGTTGTCGGTGGCGGCATCGAGGATGCCTTCCCAGGCCTGCATGCCCGCGCGGGGGTCGTCCGGAGCGAAGCCCGGGATCGAGCAATACACGAGCCTGGGGTTGCGCCGCGTGGCGGTGTCGGCACCCAGGCCGAGGCGGTCCATGACGCCGGGGCGGAAGTTTTCGATGACGACGTCGGCACCGTCGACCAGACGACAGGCGGTGTCGCGGTCGCTGGAGGTCTTGAGATCGAGCGTAATGCGGCGCTTGCCGCGCTGGAGGAAGGCGTCGGCCTCAGATTTCCACCGCGGCCCGCCGGGTGGATCGACATGGATCACATCGGCGCCCTGATCGGCGAGCATCACCGCCGCCAGCGGCCCGGCAAGGTACTGGCCGAAGTCAATTACACGGATACCGTCTAGCGCGCCCACCCTGAAACCAACACCTCCTGCACGCCGAGTACGCTACCACGCCCGCCAGCTTGTGAGGGTGATGCGTCCTGAAAGAGTGAGGACAGTACGCTGGACCCGACCATGCGTATCACTGACCTGTCGATCACGCTGCACCGCTGGGAGGTGCCGGCGACCACCTACCGCGACTCGTTTGGCGGCGGCTCGACCGTCGTCGGGGTGGTCACGATCTCGACCAGCGACGGCGTCCAGGGCCACAGCTTCCTCGGCTCGGCCAGCGCGGGCGCCGAGCAGTTCGCCGCCGAGATCCAGAGCCGGCTCACGCCGCTGATCATCGGCCGCAATCCGCTGGACATCGGCGCCATCTGGTTGGACCTGTGGCGCACCAACCGCAATGTCGACACGCGCTCGATCTGCGCCGTCGACGTGGCGCTCTGGGACATCGCGGGCAAGGTGGCCAACCTGCCGATCCATCGCTTGTTGGGCACCTGTCGCGAGAGCGCGCCCGCGTACGCGTCGTCGGCGGTGATGTCCGAGGTCCAGCACTACGTCGACGAGGCGCTGGGCTTCCGCGATGCCGGCTGGACGGCGTACAAGATCCATCCGCCCTGCATCCCCTCCAGAGACATCGAGGTGTGCAAAGCCGTCAAGGAGGCGGTCGGCGACAGCATGCGGCTCATGCTGGATTCGATGTGGTCGTACGGCTACGAGGACGCGGTGCGCGTCGGGCGGGCCATCCAGGACATGGGCTACTACTGGTACGAGGACCCGCTGGCCGAAGAGGACCTGTACGGCTACACCAAGCTGCGTCCGCAGCTGCATATCCCGATCCTGGCCACCGAGCACCTGCCAGGCGGCATGTACGCCTATACCGAGTGGATCCGTCAGCAAGCCACCGACATGCTGCGCGGCGACGTGGCGCTCAAGGGTGGCATCACGCCGATGATCAAGATTGCCCACCTGGCCGAAGCCTTCCGCATGAAGTGCGAGATCCATCACGGCGGCAACTCGCTGAACAACGTGGCCAACCTGCACCTGACCATGGCCGTGCCGAACTGCGAGTACTTCGAGGTGCTGCAGCCCGACGCCGCGCAAAAACACGGTCTGGTGTCTGATATCTCTGTTGATAGTGAAGGCCTGGTCCACGCCCCCACGGAGCCCGGCCTCGGCTACGCGATCGACTGGGAGCTCATCGAGAGGAATAAGGTGTAGATCGTTTGGGTGGAACCCGCGCATGCGCGGGTTCCTCAAGGTGGCGCATGCGCCACCTTGCCCAGCGGTGCATGCACCGCTGGGTGCTAACGCACCGGATCGGGGGGCGGCCGCCCCCCGCCGCCAGTCACTCCCTACGGTCGTTCCTTCCCGCGGCGACCCCCCGCGTACGTGCTGTCC
>JAFAWJ010001085.1 GCA_019242065.1 Chloroflexota bacterium | reverse complement strand
GTCGTAGGCGGGTGAGGACGCTGGCCAGGGCAGCGCTTTGGGCATGACCGTGCCCTGCAGGACCGTGTCGGCGATCCGCTGGCGGTCCAGGGCGTAGTTCATAGCCTGGCGGACCATCTTGTTGTCGAACGGCGGCATCGTCACGTTCAACTGGATCAGATAGAACGTGCCCGGGAACGGGTGCACGACGGCCGCGTACTTCGAATTGGACTTCAGGCGGGTGAAATCCTGCAGCGGGGGACCCAACAGAAGGTCCAGCCCGCCACCTTCGATCTCTTTGACCGCGGCCGACGGATCGCTGTTGATGCTCACCTGCACGCCATCCAGGTACGGCCGCCCACTCAGCCAGTAGTTCGGATTCTTCGTCAGCGTGATGTGGTCATTCTGGACCCACTCCACGAACTTGAATGGACCGGTGCCCACCAGGGTCGACTTGGCATCCGGTCCCTGCATCGTGACAGGATCGAGCATGTTGAAGTACTCGAACATGTCGAACATGCTCGGCCGTGGCTTGTCCGAGGTCAGCACCGCCGTGTATTTGTCTGGCGTGTCGACGGTGAACCAATCCGCGTAATTACTCCAGATGCCCGCCGCGAGCGTCTTGTCTTTGATCCGTGCGAAATTCCACTTCACGTCGTCGCTGGTGAACTCACGCCCCGTGTGCCACTGGACTCCCTGTCGCAGCTTGAAGGTGATCTTGTCCTGGTTGGGCGTGACTTCCCAGCTTTCGGCGAGCATCGGCTGAGGCTGAAGCTGGTCGTTGTACTGGGTCAGCCGATCGAGGGCGAGCCACGTGCTGTTGTTGTCGGGTCCCTGGAGGAGGTGGCCGTCGAGGCTGGAGATGTCGGCCAGCAGGCCGCTGCGCAGCGTCCCGCCTGGCTTGGCATTGGGATTCGGCGCAGACGTCGTGGTCGCTGCCGCGGCAGCCGGCGCGGCTGTTGCCGACGCAGCCGGTGCATTGGTTGCGGCCACCGCCGGGGCGGTAGTTGGCGCGGCGGCGGGCTGGGTGACGGCGGCTGGGGCACTGGTGGGTGCGGCGGCCGGCGCGGTGGTTGGCTGCGGTGCCGCCGCCGGCGACGTTGTCGAACTCGGCGAGCAGGCTGCCAGCAGGCTCACCCCCGCCCCCAGACCAATCAACCGCAGCGCGAACCGACGATTTATTCGCTTGTCAGACCAGTTCGAGGATTCCACGTGAGGTCCTCCTTCACTTCCCCTACGCCGCCAATCATCCTATACGATTCCCAATGGTCCTTCGGTAGCCACGTGTACCCTTGGAGACTTCGTCGATGATTCGCGTGTTACGAGCGCTTCGTGAGACGGTTGTGGAGATATCAGGGAGCGAGGCTGTCGCGAATCGCATCCGAAAGAAAGTTCAAACCGAGCACCAGCAACGCGATGGTGAGGCCCGGCCACAGCGCCAGCCACGGCGCGGTGTCCACGAAACGCTGACTTTCGCTCAGCATGTTGCCCCACGACGGCGCGGGGGGTTGCACGCCCAGGCCGATGAAGGACAGGCCGGCTTCCGCGAGCACGCTGAATCCCAGCGACAGACTCAACTGCACCAACAATGCCGTCGTGCAGTTGGGCAGGATGTGTCGTAGTGCGATCCACGTCCCACCGGCGCCAAAACTATGCGCGGCGACCACGAACTCCTGGTCGCGCACAGTCAGGACCGAGCCGCGCATCACCCGCGCGTAGTACGGAGCCTGGGCAATTGCGAGCGCCAACGCCGTGCTGAACAGTGACGGACCCAGCACCGTGACCAGCCCGATGCCCAGCAGGATCGCCGGAAAGGCGAACAGCGCGTCGCAGATGCGCATGACCACGCTGTCCACACCGCCGCGGGCGTAACCCGCCAGTAGTCCGGCGAGCACGCCGGTCACCGCGCCAACGCTAGTGGCCGCCACCGCCACGATGAACGACACGCGAGCGCCGTAGATGATGCGACTCAACTCGTCGCGACCGAACTGATCGGTCCCTAACCAGAACTGCGTATTCGGCGGCAGCAGCTCGCTGCCCGCGTGCTGGGCCAGCGGATCGTAGGGTGCCAGCAGGGGCGCGAAGATGGCCATCACCCCCAGAATCCCGAGGACGGTGGCGCCAAAGATGCCCATAGGATTGTGCAGCACTCGAATCGCGGCGCGCTGGAGCGGACTCTGCAGCTTCGGCGCCCACGTGGCCGACGTGTTCCCGGAGTTGTCAGGGACCGTCAGCGCACGTGTCGCCGCCATCAGATGACTAGCGACTTCCGCTCAGTCGGATGCGCGGGTCCGCAACGCCGCACAACAGGTCGACCGTGAAATTCACCAGCAGGTACACGACGATCAGGAACAGCAGACCGGCTTGCACAATCGCATAGTCGCGATTGTTGATTGCCGCCAGGATCAGTCGCCCGACGCCGGGCCAGCCAAACGTGTATTCGACGATCACCACGCCGCCGATCAGGAAGCCGAATTGCAGCCCGATAATCGTGATGATGGGAATCAGCGCATTGCGGAGCGCGTGGCTCAGGACCACCCGACGATTGGGGAGTCCCTTGGCGCGCGCGGTGCGCACGTGATCGCTACTGAGCACGTCGAGCATGGCGCCTTTGACAAAGCGCGAGAGCCCACCGGCGCCCGGCAGCGCCAGGGTGATAGCTGGCAGGATGAAGCTTTTGGCCGCCAGACCCGGATCGCGTGAGAAGTCGGCCTGACCACCGGGTGGCAGCCACTGGAAGGTGACCGAAAACAGGGTGATGGCCAGAATGCCGAACCAGAAGTTCGGCACGGCAATGAACAGACTGTTGAATGCCGAGACGGTCCAGCCGACACCGCCGCGCGGGTGGAGGGCGCCGAGGATGCCGGTGGTCATGCCGACGACGATGATCAGCACCATCGAGACTGCCGCGAGCTCGAGGCTGGACGGCACCACTCTGAAGAGCAGGACGCCGATCGGCTGGCCGCTCAGTCCGGAGGTGCCCAGGTCGCCTTTGAGAATGTGGCTGAGCCACACGACGTACTGGACGGGCAGTGGCTGGTCGAGGCCGAGGTCCCTGCGCAGTGCGGCGATGACTTCTGGCGAGCCTTTGGTGCCGGCCAGCACGACCGCGAGGTCGCCGGGGATCAGGCGCAGCAGCAGGAAGATGGCGATGCTGGACAGGATGAGAACAGGGATGGCCTGCAGCAGCCGGCGGATGGCAAAGACCAGCATTGCAAACCTCCCTACGCTGATCATATACGACACCTTGTAAGTGCGAGCGGCTCGCGCTCCGCGGGTACGCGGCCTGGTGAGTTGTGTCCTGTCGGGACACATTCATCCACCCCTACTTGTTGTGGCCTGACTGACCACCTGTGGGCTGACTGATTGTCCTTGGGTGGGTAGATTGGTCACTGTGTGGGTTTGAGAGATCATCGACAGGGTGATGTCACGACCCGACTGTCTGACGGTCCGTGGTTTGAGAGATCATCGACAGGGGTGATGTCACGACCACGGAATCCGAAGTTTTCGTGCCGCAGTACCCTTGATCATCGACAGTCCCATGCCGAACACCTCGTTCCCAACGACTCACACCGGCAGCTTGCCCCGCCCCGCGGACCTCACGGCGTTGCTCCAGGCCCGCGAGGACGCCCAACCCACCCCTGACTTCGACCAGCGCGTCGCCGCGGCCGTCAACGACGTGGTGCGCCGCCAGGTCGACGCCGGCGTCACCGTCGTCAACGACGGCGAAATGGGCAAGATCGGCTACTCAACCTACGTGACCAGCCGACTCACCGGCTTCGGCCTCGCCGACACGCCCACCAGTCGTCCGGTCTTCGACCTCGCCGAGTTCCCCGACCTGCCCGACTACCGCCGCGCCGTGGCGCCCGCCATCCGCTACGCCTGGACCGCCGTCTGCACCGGCGACATCAAACTGAAAGACAGTCAGGCCGTCCAGACCGACATCGCCAACCTGAAGTCCGCTGGCAAAGCCGCCGGCGCCCAGGAACTGTTCATGAGCGCCGCGTCACCCGGAGTGGTCTCCGTCTTCATTCCCGATCACCACTACAACAACCACGCCAACTACGTCGGTGCCATCGCCGACGCGATGCGCTCCGAGTACAGGGCGATCGTGGACGCGGGCATCATTCTCCAGCTCGATTGTCCGGACCTGGCCATGGTCGCCTCCCGCTACCCCAGCCTCGAGGAGTTTCGCCAGTTCGCAGCCACCAACGTCGAAGCCCTGAACCACGCGTTGCAGGGCCTGCCGCCGGAGCGCCTGCGCCTCCACATCTGCTGGGGCAACTACGAAGGACCACACAACCACGACGTGGAGCTCAAGGACATCATCGACATTGTCCTGCGCGTCAACGCCAGCGGATTGTCCATCGAGGCAAGCAACCCGCGGCACGCACACGAATGGCGGGTGTTCGAGGACACGCCGCTCCCGGACGGACGTTACGTGGTGCCCGGTGTCATCGACTCCACCAATAACTTCGTCGAGCATCCGGACCTCGTCGCCGAACGCCTGCTCAACTATGCAAGCGTCGTGGGTGCCGAGCGGGTCGTGGCCGGCAGCGACTGTGGGTTTGGTACCTTTGCGGGCGTGAGTAACGTGGCGCCGAGCGTGGTGTGGGCCAAGTTCCAGTCAATGTCGGAAGGTGCGCGTCGCGCGGGCGAGCGCGTCGCGTCACCGGCGGGCGCGCGCTGATGGACGACGTCAGCCAGGTGCGCCAGTTGCTGGCCCAGTACTGCCAGCTCATGGACGACCGCCGCTATCCCGAATGGAGTCAGCTCTTTACCGCCGACGGCGTCTGGGCGCTGGGTGGCAAGGATCATCGCGGACCGGCCGAGACGCAGGCCTTCATGGACCAGCTGCTGCGTAATCATCCGCACCGCCGGACCAGGCATCTCAATACGAACCTGCTGCTGGAACTGGACGGCGCCGAGGGTCGGGTGACCAGTGACTATGCGATGCTGTCGAGCGAACCAGAGGGCGCGGCCTGGACGGTGGTGGCCATGGGTCGCTACTTTGACCGGGTTGTCCGCAAGCCCGACGGCAGCGGTTGGCAGTTCGCCGAACGGCGTCTGGGAACCGCGGCGGACTGGAAGACGCTCGGACACGGTGAACTGGAGACCGCATGACTGACGAAGACGCCATTCGCAACACGATTGCCCGTTTCAGCCAGTGTCTGGACAGCCGCCAGTTCGAGGCGTGGTCCCAGACGTTCACCGAAGATGGCGCCTTCGGCCGGTTGCAAGGGCGCGCCGCGATTCTGGCGATGATCCAGGACGGTGAGCTGGCCAAGCAGCCGGACCTGAAGCGACAGCACGCCGTGACCAACTCGGTCATCGACATTTCAGGTGATTCGGCGGAGTCCACCAGTGACCTGACGATGTACGACCGCGTCGGCGACGGGCCGATCACCGTGCGGACCGGCCGCTACTACGACAAACTGGCGCGGCAGGCCAACGGCACCTGGCTCTTCACCGAGCGACGCCTGGAGTGGCGCGACTGATCACTGCTCCACGCCGACTACGCCTGTCCGCGCGTCTTTGGACGGGTTAGGGAGTCTGAGGCCAGCGCAGAATTGTCCGTATCGAGCGGCCGAAGAGCCACACTTTCTCCTCGTCAGTCAGCCCGTTCGAATCGAGAATGTAAAACAGCGCCTGGGCCCAGCTGTGGTGCGCCTGGCTCTGGGTATGATCGCTGGCCCACATGACGCGCTGTGGGCCAAACGCGTCGACTGCGCGGCGCAGCAGGGGAATCACGTCGCCGAACGGATAGGCCTGGGCCGAAAACTGGCTCGGCGCGTGGCACCACTTGAGCGCCAGGTTGGGATAGTTGCTGAGTGCCAGGACCTGGTCGAGCTGATCGACCACGTGCGGCTCGGTGCGCGAGACACCGCAGTGATCCAGGATGAGCTGCAGGTTCGGGAATTTCTCGAGGGTCGGCACCAGCATGTGTGCGCGACCGGGAAACCAGGCGAAGATCGGGACCTGGTGGCGCTCGGCGGAGGCGAACATGGCGTCGAATCCGCCACTGGCGTACAGGTCGAGCTCGCCGGCCTCCGGAATGGGCACGATGCGCAGACACAACGCGCCCGGCCGGTTGCGAACATCCGCCATCAACGCGTCGAGATCGGGGTCGATGGGGTCGATGCGGGCGATGTATGCGAAGCGATCGGGATGGAGACGGACGGCGATTTCGGAAAACGGCTGGTGGCCGCGCATCGCGCCGTTGGCCAGCCACTGGCCCGGGAGGTGGCCGTGTTTGGTGACGGGATTGTCGAAGCCCGTCCATTCGTCGATGAGCACTGCGCTGAGTCCCAGGGCGTCCATCGCCACGACCGCGTGGTCGACGACGACCTCGGCCGGGGTGTGTTCCCAATCACGGCCCAGACGGTTCAGGTGTACCTGCGCGTCGACGATGTCCATCTGGCGAATCGTATACGATCAGCGGGATGTTGTACGGCATCCGCAATGGCCTCAACGTCGACGATCTGGACGAGACGACCGACGACGAGATCGACACGTTCCTCAACCGGACGCGCCGCGGCCGCGGTCCGCTCGATCCCGGGCCGCAGTATGAGATGCGCGCCAACGCCATGTGGCTGCACACGCGGCCGGACTTCGCCAAGCTGCACATGCGCGTGCTCGACGCGTGGCACTCGCAAGGCGTCGATCCCATCATCTCCGCGTCGTCGTTCGCCAACCTGCATACCTACATCAATCAGGCGTTTTTGCCGGGCATCGAAAACTGCACCCGCGGTCTGCAGCGGCGCGGCGTGACGAAGGCCCAGCTCCTCGAAGGCATCATGCACGCCCAGTTGAGCGCCGGCATGCGGGGGCTCGAGTGCGTCTATCAGGCGCTGGGCATCATCCTCGGCGACTACGTGGATCGGCCGGAACCGGCGGAATGGCCCGAGGGCTGGGCGCCAGATATGCCCGCGTTCTATTGCGGGCTGGACTCCTCTACCGCTGAGCTGACCGCGCAGGACAGGCGCAACCTGGAGGAGTGGTACGAGCGCACGATAGGCTGGGTGCCGCCTGGCGTGACGTTCCTGGCGAAGCACGATCCGCGCTCGTTGAAAGCCACCCGCGCTCGCTGGGAAGGCTGCTTCCGCGGCGCGCTGCCGAAGCAGATGATGCCGTACTTCATGCTGCGACATAACACGGTCATTGGCAACAAAGGTGGCCTGCGCGAAGCGGTGGCGCTGGCCACGGCCTGGGGGATGACCCACAACTACATTGTCAATACGATCATCCAGGGCGCCTATTACTACACCGGAATGGAGCGTATGGACCTCGTGGAAGAAGCGGTCGGCGATCTGCTGTAGAGCGCTACCCTGCACGCATGCCGATTGAGATTCTCTCCGAGGCCATGCGCCGCATCGTCAGCTCCCAGCAGGACGCGGAGGAGCTGGGCAGCGGCTTCGGTGGACCGCACGGGCCGGCCGAGGGCCCCGTCTGGTGGAAGGAAGGTGGCTACCTGCTGTTCAGCGACATCCACGCCAGCCGCCGCATGAAATGGCAGCCCGGCCAGGGCATTTCGATCGACAAGGAAGGCACCGCCAACGCCAACGGTCAGACCCGCGACCAGCAGGGCCGCCTTGTCGCCTGCCACCACTTTAGCCGCTGTGTCGACCGCCTGGAGGCCGACGGCTCGGTAACCGTCATTGCCGACCGCTACCGAGGCCTGAAGCTCAATCGGCCCAACGACGTGGTGGTCAAGTCCGACGGCAGCGTGTATTTCAGCGATCCCCCACCGCGCCCGCCGCTGACTCCCCCCGAGCACACGCCCGAGCTCGACATCGCCGGCGTCTACCGCGTCTCACCCGATCTCAAGGAGATCAACATGGTCGTCCGTGACTTCGTCAATCCCAACGGATTGTGCTTCTCGCCGGACGAAAAAGTCCTGTACGTCAACGACAGCAATCGCCATCGCAAACTGATTCGGGCCTACGACGTCGAGGGCAACGGCATGCTCGACCTTGGCAGCGAGCGCCTGTTCTGCGACATGCGCGGCGACGATCGACCCGGTGGCCCGGACGGCATGAAGTGCGACGTCGAGGGCAACGTCTACTGCACCGGACCCGGCGGGATCTGGGTGATCACCCCCGGCGGCGAGCACATCGGTACAATCTTGCAACGCGCCGTCAACCTGAATTGGGGTGACGACGACTGGCAAACGCTGTACTTTACGGGTCCAACGACCTTGCATCGCATTCGCCTGAACGTCCCCGGTATTCCTGTTCCACGAGGTAGCGTGTGAAGCGAAGCTCCGAGCGCATTTTGACCACGCACGTCGGCAGCCTGGTCAGGCCACCAGAGATCCTGGAGGCGATCCTGGCCAGCGCCAGCCACCGGCCATTCGACGAGGTCGCTTTCCAGCAGAACGTACGCGCCGGCGTGGCCGACGTCGTCCGCAAGCAAGCGGAAGTTGGCATCGATATCCCGAGCGATGGCGAGTACTCCAAGCCGAGCTTCGCCGGGTACGTGACCGAGCGTCTGGCGGGTCTCGAATGGAAACCGGTGGAGCGACCAGCCACCCCCGGACCGATGAATTATCCGCTGCTCAACGAGGAATTTCCCAACTTCATGGCGCAGTACAACTCCATGTACCGCACCATCTGGATGCCGCCCTCCATTCCGCGCGACCTGGTGGACGCCGCGATTCGCAGCGGGGGCACCGAACGGGCCACCGTGGTCGGACCCATCAGTTACAAAGGTCAGGCGCTGCTGCAGCGTGACCTGGACAACTTTCGCGATGCCCTGGACGGATTGCAGTTCGAGGAGGCGTTCGTTCCGTCGGCAACGCCGTCGCGCAACGACGCCGACCCGTCGCACGTGTACTCCAGCGAACAGGAGTACCTGTACGCCGTTGCCGACGCCATGCACGACGAGTACAGGGCCATCGTCGACGCCGGATTCGTCGTACAGCTGGATCTGGGGTTGCCGGCGCGCAACCAGGTCTTACCCGGCAAGCCCGCCCCGACCTGGGAGGAGCTTCGGCGTGCCTCGGAGATGCAGGTCGAAGCCTACAATCACGCCCTGCGTGGCATTCCGGAGGACAGGGTCCGCTACCACCTGTGCTGGGGGAGTATGAATACGCCGCACACGTCGGACATCCCGCTGAAAGAAATCGTCGACCTGATTCTGAAGATCAATGCGCAGGCGTACTCCATTGAGGCGGCCAATCCGCGGCACGAGCACGAGTGGATGGTCTGGAAGGACGTCAAGCTGCCCGAGGGCAAGATTTTGATTCCGGGCATCATCTCGCACCAGACGAACGTGGTCGAGCATCCCGAGCTGGTGGCGTGGCGGATCAAAAATTACGCCAGCGTGGTCGGGAAGGAGAACGTCATCGCCGGGACGGACTGCGGCTTTTCACAGGGATGGCAGATGATTCGCGTGCATGAAGAGGTCCAGTGGGCGAAGCTGCGCTCGCTTGCTGAAGGTGCTGCGCTAGCCAGTAAAGAGCTCTGGGGGTAAATCAATGGGATCGCATTTTCGAGAGCGACTGCACGACCCGTCGTCGCGACTCGTCGGCATGTTCGTCAAGTTCCCCACGCTGGAGACGACCGAGATCCTCGCCAGCTCCGGGTGTGACTTCATCATCATCGACATGGAGCACGCCCCATTGAGCGTCGACACCGTCTACAGCATGATCGCCGTCGCCGAGCGCAGCGGCATGGCTGCGCTGGTCCGCTTGCGCGGCCACGACACCGCGAC
>JAFAWJ010000846.1 GCA_019242065.1 Chloroflexota bacterium | reverse complement strand
GATCGGTCGTGGGCGATGTGATGACTGATCGAGTGGCCTGCAGCAACGCCGCCGCGGCATCTTCCCAGTTCGAATTGCTGGCGGCCAGCTCCCCTATGACCTGCAGCTGGCGATACGCGAGCTGCTCGTGCGTCGCGTCCAGAGGTTGGCCAGTTTGACAGGCGGACAGTGCGTGCAAGCTGCCGACCAGGGCCGTCTCGCCAGTCATCGGCGAGCTCGGGGGTGCCGCGACCAGGACCGACGTATCGGCGATCCCCGCTGTCACCAGGGCGTTGGCGTAGGCGGCCGCGGGGACGTCGGTGATGTTCTGCGTGTGGACGTGCAGTCCGCTGCCCGGCGCCTGGCAGGTGACGAGCGCGCTGGAAATGGCGCGCTCGGAGCCATCCAGGGGCAATCCGGCGGACTGCAAGGCGGCGACGAGCTGGGGGCGCGTGACAACTTCAGTTGGGAGTCCGTCGGCGGCAGTGCCGAAGAGCTGCTGGAGCTCGGCGTGCTGGGCATCTGAGAGGTCGCCGCCATACTCGACAACTCCGCCGGGCGACGCCGCCGCCGCCGACGGCGGGGATCCCGACGAGGCTGGCGCCGCTGCCGAGGACGCCGACGGTGACGATGCCGATGAGGGCGACGAGGGCGGTGGTGTGGACGACGACGCCGAGGGGGATGATGGCGCCGCAACTGGTGCGGGCGATGCCGACGACTCTGCACTGGTCGCGGCCGTCGACGCCGTAGGAGGCACCTGGTTCACCGGTGGCAGTTGCGCCGACAGCACCAGACCAATTGTCGCCACCGCGGCTATCACCACCCCTGCTCCCGCCAGCGCACCCGTTACGTGCTGGAGCGATGGGCGGGTGCCAGTGTGTGCCACGAGCGCGGACGCGAACTCCGGTCGTTCCACTCCACCGGCCCCAGCTGCATTCGACAATCCGTGTGACAACCAGGGCCCAGCATCAACAGGGATCACGACCAGTGGGGCGACGCGTCCCAGACTCTCGCGCAGGCGCGCCAGTGCGCGCGACAAGCGCGACTTCACCGTGCCCGGCTGACAGCCGAGCGCCTGAGCCATTTCCGCCTCGCTCATCGCGAACAGATAGCGGAAGGCCAGCACGGCTCGATCGTCGTCGCGCAGATTCTCAACGGCCATGAGCAGCGCGTCCCGCTGTTCATTGGCGACCGCGCTTTCCTCCGCCGAGCAGGCCGAGCGTGCGATGTCACCGGCGACCTCCGCACTGAAGCGCGAATGCAAGTCGGTCCGCCGCACAGCGGCGGACCGCGAATTGCGAGCCTCGTTGACGACGATCCGCAGCAGCCACGCCCTGAAACTCAATTCAGGGTTGAAGCGGTCGAGCGCGTAATACGCTTTGATGAACGCGTTCTGGGCGACGTCCTCCGCCTCACTGGGATCGCGCGTGACGAGCGTTGCCAGTCGAATCGCGGATGACTGATACCGCTCCACCAGAGATGCGTAGGCTTCGGTGTCACCGTGCCGAGCTCGGGCCACCAGATCCGCGTCGGGTGAGCTCGTCCCCGCTTCGAGCACGGCGTCGGGCAGGGGGTGTGTCGTCGCTTACTCCGTGCCTGTCAACTCCACGGGCATGGTCGACTGCGGTTCTCCCCCGCTGCCTTCAGAAGATGTTGGGGTCGTGACCGACGAGATCCGGTCCTGAGCCTGCGACACGAAGCCGCGAACCTGCTCGTTGTTGGCCACCTGATTCGCGCGCTCGCTTGCCATGGTGAACGCCTGATTCACCGGCTCGGGCGCCTGCCCCATGACCGACTGCAGTTTGCCGCTGCTGTAGGCCCACATCGCCGCGGCGCCGACGGCTACGCCGAAGAAGAACTTCATGAGACTTGCCCTCCAGAACCAGAGTACGGATCAGCGCACACGTGGTAAGAGCAACTCCCGTGCCAGAGGGAGTAAGTCCAGTAAGACTATGCTGCCAGCACGCTCGGCGATCCCGCGTCGTACGCCGGGATCCAGGTCAGTCCGCGGCCGCCGCGGTCGGGGCTGACCCTTTGACGCACCCAGATCAGCACGTCGCGCTTCATCGCCGCCCACGGCGACACCAGGTGATTGTCCACCCCGCGCGCCCGCGCCTCCAGCACCACCTGGCTGGCGCGTGGTCGCCTGGAGCGCTCGTATAACTGCAGGGCGCCCGGCACGTCGTCCGGCATCGCGTCCAGGGCCATGGCCAGCACGCAGCCGTCCTCCATCGCCTGGCAGGCTCCCTGGCCGAGGTACGGTAGCATCGGGTGCGCCGCGTCGCCCAGGACCGTCACGCGCTCTTTGGTCCATTGCGGAATGGGATCGCGGTCGTAGAGCGCCCACTTGTACCAGATCTGACTGGCGGAAAAGAGCCGCTTCAGCGACTCGTGCCACTGGGCGTACCGCTGGATCGGCTCCTGCCGATCGCACTCGGTGATCCACGACTCGTGCTTGTAGGTGTCGTCATCATGGTGGGCTACCACGTTGATCAACTCGCCGCGGCGCACGCGATAAATGACAATCGCTCCGTGCGGACCCAGCCACGTGCCATCGTGCACGGGCTCGCCCGGCACTGCGTCGACTGGGATCACGCTCCGGTAGCAGATCTTGCCCGTGAATCGCGGCGCGTCCGCGCCAAACAAGCTGGCGCGCACCGCGGAGTGGATACCGTCGGCGCCGATGACCACATCGGCCTCGACCTCCGTGCCATCCTTGAATTTCGCCCAGGCGACGTCGCCGTGCGTGCCAGCCTCGGCGCCGCGCGCACCCAGGCTCACGATCTCTTTCGGCAGGCTCGCCGAGAGTACGTCCAGCAGGTCGGCGCGATGCGCGCTGCAGCCGGCGGCTCCGTAGCGCTTCTCGGCATCCGCGCGCGCGTTCTTCGAGATGACCCGTCCGCTTTTCCAGCTGAGCAGGTACTGGTAGTCCCCCTGGTAGGCGATGTCGCGCACGGCCTGCTCGAGGCCGAGTGAGCGTAACGCCTTCATCGCGTTCGGCCCGAGGGCGACGCCGGCGCCGATTTCCTTTAACTCGGGCTGTGCCTCGTAGACGTGAACGTCAAAGCCCTTTAGCAGGAGCGCGTGAGCGGCCGTGCAGCCCCCGATGCCGCCGCCGATCATCGCGATTCGCGTTTTGCGTGCCATGCGACCAGCTCCAGTATATTGCCCCCAGAGTAAGCAATTTCACTGTGCACGTGTGGTTCGTCGCGATCTCCGCGGGCGCACAGGATCAAGTCAACGGCGTGGCCGATCAGATTCGCCGCAGGGCTCCGGGAGCATGTGCATCAGCTCGGCCGACAACCTCCCGCTGCAGTTCAAGTCGGCCAACGGCTCCGTAGTCATGACCTTCTCGGACTGGAATTCGCCGATCAGTATCGAACCTCCGATGTGACGCCTCTCGGCCTGGTTGTCGAAGTAGGATCGACACCAACCGAGAAGGCACATGACATTAGAGTTTGGC